>JAPKDN010000438.1 GCA_028822575.1 Alphaproteobacteria bacterium
AAACAGAAAAAATGACTTTCGAATTATTGCTCCGAGAGCGGTTCCAAGGATCTTCGTTGGAATCAATATGTTGCCCACTGGAAGCAACCTGATTCACCAAGACGTCGGCCTCTCGCGTCACGGCCAATTACGATGTGGGGAGCTTCGCAATGGTCTCGCGAGGCCAAACAGTGGTAAACGACAAACGGCCGCGAAGCAGGTCGCGGCCGTTCATAACATGTAACCGGATCGCGTGGATCAGGCAGCCATCGCCTTGATACGCTTCGACAGTCGGGATATTTTTCGCGACGCCGTATTCTTGTGCAGGACGCCTCTGCTAACGCCCCGGTGCATTTCCGGCTGCGCTAGCTTGAGAGCGTCATTTGCCGCGCTTTTATCGCCACCCGCGATCGCGCTTTCTACTCTCTTTACGAACGTACGAACACGAGAGATCCGCGCGTGATTTATTACGCGCCGTTTTTCGTTCCGACGGATCCTCTTCTTCGCGGACTTATGATGAGCCATGCTAAAAATCCCGTTTGCCGGCATCTAATTCGAGAGCGCGGTTTATAAACACGGTCGGCTCCCACGTCAACGGCGATTCCACACAATGGGTCAACGATTTTTAAAGTTCGGCTGGCGCTTCTCGGCGAAAGCGGCCATGCCTTCCTTCTGGTCCTCGGTGGCAAAGGTAGAATGAAACAACCGCCGCTCCACTCGAACGCCCTCTGCGAGGACGGTTTCATAGGCGCGATTGACAGATTCCTTTGCCATCATGACAGAGGGACGGGAAAGACTGGCGATCCGCTGGGCGGCCTTCATGGTCTCGTCCATCAGATCGTTCGCCGACACGATCCGGCTGACCAACCCTGACCGTTCGGCCTCCTCGGCATCCATCATACGACCGGTGAGGCACATATCCATCGCCTTAGCCTTACCGACGAAGCGCGGCAACCTTTGGGTGCCGCCAGCGCCTGGTATCGTTGCGATGGTGATCTCGGGTTGGCCGAACTTGGCGTTGTCTGCGGCAATGATAAAATCGCACATCATGGCGAATTCGCAGCCACCACCAAGCGCGTATCCAGCAACCGCAGCGATGATCGGCTTGCGGGTTTTACTGATTTGCTCCCAGGTGGAAGTGATGAAATCCTCCACGTAGGCATCAATATAGGATTTGGATTGCATCTCTTTGATATCGGCGCCGGCGGCAAAGGCTTTTTCATTGCCGGTGAGCACCAGACAACCAATATCCTCATCGCCGTCGAGATCAATCAAGGCGTCCTTCAGTTCGCTAACCAATCCGGCGGATAGCGCATTCATGGCCTTTGGACGGTTTAGCGTGATAACGCCAACGCCATCCTTGCGTTCGACAATGATGTTTTCATAGCCCATCGGGAATCTCCTGTTCAGCATCGCGGCCTGGGTCAAGTCACGATTTGTTAGCTCGTCTATTGGGGTAGTAGCGAGAACCTGATGACCGTGTCGGAGCCGTCGGCCAGGTAGTCGAAACTCAGGACTTCGTCCTCTCGCGTAAACGCCGTTTCCGTCTGTTTCCGCCAACCAAGCTGCGATAGCACGGTTCGATAAAATGCCCTTATCGTTTCAGGACCGTCCGGCGATCTGGCGAAAGCGATTATGATACGACCCGCCGTGGTGTCGAAGGACACGTCGGTATCGGGAATCCCGGTCATGCTGGGCATCAACGGTAGATCTTCGAAACCGGCAACGAACTTGGCCGCCGCCAAACCATCTTGGCTCGCGCCGCTGAAAGAAATCGCAATAAGCAACAGCGTGACGAAACCGCGTGTGAGGAAAGCTTTTTTCATAGCGCGCGCTTCTACCTCAGCTTTGACAACTCGCACAATAGAAAGTCGAGCGACCGGATTGAACGAGCCGTCGCACCGTACCCTTGCAGCCCAACTTGGGACAAGGATCATTCTCGCGATCGTAGACCTGAAAGCGAAGCTGAAAATAACCTAACTCGCCGTTGACCTGTTTGTGATCGCGCAAGCTTGAGCCACCGGCCTCGATCGCGGCGGCGAGTACATCGCGTATCGCCGCGACCAGTCGCTCGGACCGCTTACCCTGGACGTTGGTGGCGAGGCGCAGGGGTGAAATGCCGGACATGTGCAGTGCTTCGCAAACATAGATATTGCCAAGACCGCATACGATACGCTGATCCAAAAGCGCCGCCTTGATCGGCGATCGCCGTCCCTCGAGCGCCGCCGCGAGCATTGGACCACTAAAAGCATTGCTTAACGGCTCTGGCCCAAGATTGGCTAGCAATTTGTGATCAGTGAGGGACGCGGCAGTCGTCAGATCGACCATGCCAAAGCGACGGGCATCATTATACCTGATCACCTTGCCATCATCGGTGGTGAAGATAAGATGATCATGTTTATCGAGTGTCGGTGGCCGTGAATCGCTGATCTGCACCCGTCCTGACATGCCTAGATGCAACATCATCACCGTGTCGTCATCCAAGTACCAGAGCAGATATTTCGCCCGTCGTTCGAGACGCAGGACCCGGCGTCCAATAAGCCGCTTGGGGAAATCTTTTGGAATTGGCCAACGCAAATCCGGGCGCCGCTGTTCAACCTTTTTCAAAACCCGGCCTTCCAGGACGGCAACAAGACCGCATCGGACCGTTTCGACCTCGGGAAGCTCAGGCATGTTCGTGTATCTCGATCAGTCGACGGATCCAACCATGATGTAGGGCCGGGACGCCAAGCGCAATTACTCTGGGCGCTCGTTCGGCTTTCCTTGGAAAATCAAACTGTTTGCGCTACCTAATGTGGTGAAAGGTCCGGATTGTCGAGACTACCCGGCCGTGTCTTGGGAAATAATGATGGTCGCATCAGGTGCAGGTGGCGCAAAGGCAGATTTTGGCTTTCGCCAAGTCCCCGCCGACGAGAAGGCGCGGTTGGTCCGTGACGTTTTCGATTCTGTCGCTGGCCGTTATGACCTGATGAACGATTTGATGAGTTTCGGGGTGCACCGGCTCTGGAAATCGGCGTTTCTCGATTGGCTGGCACCCAGGCCCGACGAGCGGTTGCTGGACGTGGCCGGAGGTACGGGCGATATCGCGGTTCAATACAGAGCGCGTGGCGGTGGGCCGGTGTTGGTTTGCGATATAAACTACGCCATGCTCGCGACTGGTCTCGAACGCGCCGACAAACGCAGCGACGGCGATGGAATTTCCTGGGTTTGCGGCGATGCCGAGGCGCTTCCGGTCCCGGACCGGTCGGTTGATGCCTATACCATCGCCTTCGGGCTCAGAAACGTCACCCGGATCGACAAGGCGTTGGACGAGGCTCGGCGGGTTTTGCGTCCGGGTGGGCGCTTTATGTGTCTGGAGTTCAGCCGACCGGCGCTGGCGGCCATCGATTCGGCGTATGACTTCTATTCCTTTAAACTGTTACCAGAGATCGGCCATTGGATCGCGGGCGACCGAGACGCTTATGTCTATCTAGTCGAAAGTATTCGAAAATTCCCCGACCAGGAACGACTCAAGGATCGCATGCGGGCGGTTGGGTTCGATCGGGTCGCGCACCGTGATCTTTCAGGCGGTATCGCGGCGATCCATTCGGCCTGGCGGCTTTAGGCCCACGTGATGTGGCGATCGATCCGCAATCTTTTCAGACTTGTCGGTGTTGCGTGGACATTGGCGCGGTTCGGCGCGCTATTTCCGTTGGAGCGGGTGCCGCACGCGCCGATGTTGGAGCTTTTGGCCCGCCTGTCGCTGGTCCTTCGCCGTGGGAGCCATGCCCGTCTGAGGCCTGGAGAGCGTCTCGCTTCTGCGCTCACCGTGCTCGGCCCAAGTTTCATTAAATTCGGCCAGTCTCTGGCTACCCGCTCAGATCTGATCGGCGACGACGTCCATCGCAAAATTCGTATTCATGGCTTTGGCCGG
>JAPKDN010000439.1 GCA_028822575.1 Alphaproteobacteria bacterium
GGTTGGTGCTGGTCATCCTAACCTAACGTAACCTAACCTACCCATGCAGGGGCCCAGAACCGTCCGGAATTTTGCGCCGTCTTAACGGCGCACACCAGGGAGGAAAACGTGGCAGACAAAGATTTAGAAGACACCGCGAACCTAACCGTCGAGCGCGAGGGACCAACACGCCGCCAGCTCTTTGAGCTTGGCGCTGGCCTTGGTTTGATGCTGACGCTGACCCCGTCGGGGGCCTTTGCGCAGGGCAAGAGCGAGCTGACGATTGCCATCCCCGCAGATCTCGGTGGTTGGGATCAGGATTACCTGGCTTTTGACCTTGTCGGTCTGGCTGTCATGAAAAACTGTTACCCCTACATGATCGAGTATGGGGTCAAGGATCAAGATGGCGCAGCTGTCATGGATACATCGAACATTGTCCCGGTGTTTGCTGAGTCATGGGAAGGCGATGCCGAAGGCAAAGTTTGGACGCTCAAAATTCGTAAGGGCGTCAAGTTCCCGAGCGGCAACGAGCTCACGGCCAGAGACGTTAAATGGTCAAAAGACCGCGCCTTTGCCGCCAAAGCGAATGTCGCTGGTGTCTATCGTATGATCGGTTTGACCGAGGCGGACCAGGTGCAAATCGTCGATGACTACACCGTTCAGTTCACCCAGGCGCAGCCGAGCGATCTGTCGAGCCACATTCAAATCATCTCCCTCTACGTCTTCGACTCGGAAGAGTTGAAGAGCCATGCCACCTCGGACGATCCCTGGGCCAAAGAGTGGACCACCAAAAACCCGCAAAGCGGCGGTGCCTACAATGTGGTGGATTACAAGCCCGGCCAGGAAATCGTCATGGAGGCCAACCCGTCATTCCCAAGCGCAAAACCGCGTGTGAAGCGGGTCAAGTTGCAGGTCATTCCGGCCGCGGCCAACCGTCGTCTGCTTTTGGAAAAGGGCGAGGTCGACATTGCCCTCGGACTGTCGCGTCGCGACATCAACGACATGCGCAATTCGAAGGGCATCAAGGTTATCTCCAGCCCTAGCAACGAGTTCGTGTTCATGCCGATGGCGATGGGCACGGCCCCGTTCGATAACCCTAAGGTCCGTCAGGCCATGGCGCACATTGTGCCGTACGACGCGATTATCACCAACGTCTACGGCGGCAATGCGCGCCGCTCGACCAGCCCGGTGCCACTCGATATGCCGGGCCATTCCACCAAGGGGTATCCGTTTAGCTTCGACATCGACAAAGCCAAGGCCCTTCTGGCAGAGGCCGGTATGTCAGACGGTTTCGAGTCCGAGATCGCCATTTTGGCAGGTGATGTTGCGCAGGAACGGGCGGCCGTTCTCGTCTCGAGCGCCGCGCGTCTTGCTGGGATTGAACTAAAGATCACCCCGCTAGATCCGGGCACCTTGTTTCAGCGTCGTCGGGAGAAAACCATTCCGTTGCAGATCGCGAGTGGGCAGATGTGGGTAAACGACATCGAATACCTGCTGGCGACCAGCCTCACTCCGGGCGGCTTCTTGAACTACGCGGGCTACGATAGCCCCCGGCTCGTCGAGATCTTCCAGGTGCTCAACAAGACGTCGGATATGGCGACCCGGCATACGCTGTTCGATGAGGTTCAGACCATTCTGGCCCGTGACGTGCCGTGGCTTGTTCTTGCCCAGCCCCATTTCGACTTACCGGTCGCGGCGAGCGTTTCGGGCTGGGTCCAGCCTGTGGATGGCCTCTTCCGCCTGCGCTACCTCGACGCCTGAGGCGGCGGCACCTCCAGGTGCGGCTTGGTCTCTACCTAGCGCGAAGACTATTGATGCTGGCGCCCGTTCTTGTGGGCGTCAGCATTTTTTGTTTTCTGCTGATCCGGGTGCTCCCCGGCGATCCGATCTTGTCTATCGTACCGGAGACGGCGACCCAGGCGGACATTGACCGAACCCGTGCCCAGTACGGTTTAGACCGGCCGTTGGTTGAACAATACGGTGCCTACATGGTGGGTGTGGTTCAGGGCGACTTCGGAAATTCGATTCAAACCAACAGACCGATCGTCGAGCAAATCGTAGAGCGGCTGCCGCGTACCCTTGAATTAGTGGTCCTCGGCTTTTTTCTCGCACTCATCATGGCGATTATTCTCGGGTTATTCGCGGCCCGAAACGCGGGCAGGATTGGGGATCATCTCGCCCGGGTTGGGGCGCTGGTCGCCAACTCCTTGCCAGAGTTCTGGCTAGGCCTTGTGCTCATACTCGTTTTCTTTGCGGCATTAGGAATAGCCCCGGGTCCCACCGGGCGAATTTCGTCCGGGATCGATTTTGAGGTCATCACTGGCTCGCTCATTATTGACTCTATTATCACGGGCAACATGAATGCGCTGGTGTCCGCGCTGCACCACTTAATGCTGCCGGTCTTAACGCTTGGCGTGATTGTTGTCGCGCCGATGATGCGGAGCGTGCGCGCATCAGCCCTGCAGGTAATGCAATCAGAAAGTTACCGTTGTGCGACAGCCCACGGACTGCGGCCGAACAAGTTGCTGTACGGTTATCTCTTACGCGAGACAATGGTCCGCGTGCCGACGCTTGCGGCGCTCGTGCTTGGGAATCTAATTGGCGGGAGTGTTCTCGTCGAATTTGTTTTCTCATGGCAGGGTTTTGGCCAATGGGCGTTGCGTGGCTTGTTGTTGCGGGACTACCCGGTGATTCAGGCTTACGTGCTTGTCACCGCATCATTCTATGTTGTCGCATTCCTCGTCGCGGATGTAGTGCAGGCAGCTCTTGATCCGCGGATCAGGGTCTAGGCCATGACGCTGGTCGAACAGAAATTGTCTCGCAGCAGATCGGCATGGCATCGCCGCCGACCGCGTGCCGAGATCAGTCGGCCCCTGATCCTCACCGGCTCAGTGAGTCTGGTCAGAGTGATCGTGGGCGGAATATTCGCTCCGTTGCTCTCTGGTTGGGGGCCAGAAGAAATTGATTTTTCTGCGTTCTTGATGCCCCCGTCCAAAGCGCACCCGCTGGGAACCGACGGCAACGGAATGGATTTGTGGAGCCGCGTGCTATTTGCTGCTCGCATTGATGTTGGCATTTCGCTCTCGGCGGTTGCTATCGCGGTCGTTGTCGGCAGCCTAATCGGCGGCATTGTCGGCTATGTCGGCGGCTGGGTCGATGAGGTCGTGATGCGCCTAACCGATATCGTCCAGGCCTTTCCGGCGTTCATTCTTGCATTGACCGTTTCGGCAATGTTCGGCGGCGGCTTGTTCGATCTGACGGTCGCGATCGGTTTGATCTTCGCGCCGGCGTACGTTCGTATCATGCGTAGTGAAATTCGCGCACTCCGCGTTCGTGGGTTTGTTGAGGCGGCCGAGTGTGCCGGTAACAGTCGCGGCTCAATCCTGTTCCGTCATCTCTTTCCCAATGCGTTGACACCGGTCCTCGTCATTGCGCCACTCAATTGCGGGTGGGCGATGCTGACGTTGGCAGGGTTGTCATTTCTAGGGCTCGGCGTCCCGGTGCCGCAGGCCGAATGGGGCGCGATGATCAGCGCGGGCGCCGCCGACGTGGTGGGGGGGCGATGGTGGACTTCAACCTACCCAGGTATTGCACTGTTCCTCAGCGTGTTCGGTTTTAACCTAATAGGCGAAGGCTTCCTTGAACAATCGGAGCAACAGTGACGGCGGCGCTGCTCGACATGCGCGGCGTCTACGTTTCGCTGCCAACGCGGCGCGGTGCCGTGGCCGCTCTCAACGACGTGACCTTCAGCGTCTGTCCGGGGGAGGTACTTGGCTTGGTTGGCGAGAGCGGTGGCGGCAAAAGTATGATGGCGCGAGTGATCGCCGGCCTTCTGCCCGAGGGTGCGCACCTGACTGGTTCGGTCTCGGTCGGTGGCCACGATATAGTCGAGTCCACTGAGGC
>JAPKDN010000440.1 GCA_028822575.1 Alphaproteobacteria bacterium
ATGTTGGTAGGTATCTGCATGGAGTGGAAAGCAAGCTCTGTCATTACAGTATTCAAGTTCATTGGTGGCGGCTTTGCGGTTCTAAATGGCGATGGTGCCCAGCGTGACGAAACGATTGGCTCGCTTGGCGATGACCTCGGCGACCCCCTCGTTCACCATGCCGGCCGCCTCGACACCAATCACGAGCTTGACCGCGAACTAACATTGGTAGGTGCCGGTATGACCTGCTGCATGACAAGGCCTATCGCCTCCATCTCCTGGAGCCGTCGGTCCATGCTGCAGGGCCCCATCAGGGGGGCAGTCGGGACCTTATTTTGCTGTAGCACAATGATCTTTAGCAACGCGCCCTTGATGGTATGCGTCCGTGCCACGTCCATATGGGTCACAAAATAGTCGGCGGTTGCCTCGGACAAGATATGAGCATGGCAGCCGTTAGTGATGCTGCCTGACCGGAACTTGCTCCCGAGGCGCCAATTTACCCTGGTGGCTGTTAGATCGTATTTGTTCCACTGCTCGGACATGGGGAACCCCTTACACTTAAATGTACCTTAGTTTTATTCCACAATTATGGAGAGAGACGCGCTTTTGATCTGAGCAAAAAACTAACATCACCGGCTGCGGGGCTATAATCTACCTGGCTATGCGCCAGCATGTTCCGCTTTCTCCCCAGTTCCCACAGTCCTTTTCCGTCGGATTGTGAGACAAGAGCATTCGACGCCATGACATCCACCATCGAAGAATCGGGCAGTTGCCGCACGGCGAGTTCCGGTCCCAGTTTCCGGGTAATCGCTTCAAGCGTCGACCACGCCCACAACAAGCTGGCGCCTGAATTGGTCTAGCAAACGTGCCGTGCTACTTCTCCCGCACCACCAGCGCCACGCCGAACACGGTGACGGTCATGCCGGCCAAGGCCAAAATTGTCAGCCGCTCGTCGAACAAATAATAGGCCATGACTGCGGCGGTTGGCGGGGTGAGATAGAACAAGCTCGCCACCTTGGTGGCGTGGCTTTGGCGCAGCATCAGTAGAAGAAGTGTGTGAGCGCCGAGTGATACCACGACGACCATCCAGGCCAGCGCGCCGATGAACCGGAGGTCCCAGTCGACCCGCATATCCTCGAACACCCAAGCACCGAACCCGGTGACTGAGGCCGCCACTGCCGCCTGGATGACGTTGCCGCTGAGCATGTCCATGCTCGAGCAGAAGCGGCGCTGGTAAAGGGTGCCGATGGTGATGAAACAGACGCCGAGGGTCACCACGATAAGCGCCGTCGTGTCGCCGTCGCCGATGTCAAGCTTTTGCCAAAGGACCAGGATCAAGCCACCAAAACCCAGGATGATCCCAAGGCACTGTTTTAGCGACACCCGGCCACTAGGTAGGGCGCTCACGATCAACACCGTCAAAACTGGCTGGAGGCCCAGGATCAGAGCGACCACCCCCACCGAGGCACCCCGATCCAGTGCGATAAAGGTACTGGAAAGATACAGCGCCTGAATGAGAAGGCCGACGAAGGCGATATGCCCCGCCTCGCGCAAGCTCTTTGGCCAGGGCGCGTTAAATAGGACGCTTAGGAACAGGAAAATGCCGGTAACGCTGACAAATCTGAGAGACATGAAGGTCAAGGGTTCGGTATAGGGCAGGCCGAACTTCGCGCCGATGAAGGCCGAACTCCATAGCACCACGAACAGGGCGGGCGCGATCTTCAACACCATCGGCAAGACGCACTCGCCCGTTTCGGTCGGGGTGGCTTACTTGTAGCCCGTCACCATGATCTCGATTAGCAGCTCCGGCACCGCCAAGTCGGCGCGCACGCAGGCCCGGACCGGCGGATTGTCGGGGTCGACCCAGTTGTTCCAGACCGCGTTCATGGCGGCGAAATTACTCATGTCGGAAATCCAGAGATTAGCCTGCAGCAACTTGGATTTGTCGGTGCCGGCCTCGGCAAGATAGCCATCGATCTTGTCCACGATCTGCTGGGTCTGACCAGTGATGTCGGCGGAGCGATCGGAAGCGGTCAGACCGGCGACGTAGACCGTGTCGCCTTTGACAACGCAACGGCTCATGATTGGGCCGGGACCGGTGGTTTTCTCGATGCGGGTAACGGACATGGCGTGGCTCCAAGGCTAGGATGAATTGAATAAGGCTTGCACTCTAGCCAACGCTGCCCCCATGGCGCCAGGGGCTTAGCGCGGGTGGATCACCGATCATGGCCGGGATACCTGTTCCGATGCTCAACGCTCGCCACGATACATCACCATCCACGGGTGACGCTCCCCGTTCCCGCCATTATAATCATCATCAAATTTCCACCAAGAGGGAACCTGATGTGATGAGCGATAACGTGGCGATGAAGAATTCGGCGGAATGGCACGCTCGCCTGGATGTGGCGGCGGCCCATCGTCTGGCGGTAATGCATGGGTTGAACGAGGGCGTTTGGAACCATATCTCGCTGGTCTCGCCGGATGAGCCAGACAAAATCCTGATCAGCCCTGGCCATACCCATTGGGGCCAGGTCTCGGCCAGCAATCTGGCGCTGATGACACCCGGTGGAGAGATGGTCTCCGGCGTCCGCCCCCCGATCCGTGCGGGGTGGATCATTCATCACCCCGTTCATAAGGCCCGGCCGGACGCCAAATGCGTGATCCATGTTCACGCGCCTTATACCACTGCGATGTCGATCCGGGGTGACATGAAGCTGGAGACCCGCAGCTCTCAGCAGGCCGCCGGTTTTCATGATGATGTCGCCTATTACGAGGTCTATAACGGAGTGTTGGCGGACGAGTCGGAGGGCGAGCACATGGCCGAGATAATGGGCAATAAACGCATCCTGATTATGCGCAACCATGGCGCCATGATCGTCGGCTCCACCGTCGCCCGGGCCTATCTCGACACCTATCAGCTAGAGCGGGCCTGCATGTATCAGCTGCTGGCGGTCGCTGGTGGTGGTGAAATGGCGTTAATCCCGAAGGACATCGCCGCCGAAATGGGCCGGCTCGCCCGATCGGGGCGCAATATCGAGCATTTCGAAGGCATGAAACGGTTGGTTGAGGCAAAAGAGCCTGATTATGCACTTTGAGCGGGGACAGAAGCCCAGACCATGCTCGTCATGCCCGCGCGGCCTTGGTTTTAGTTTTATGCGGGTCCCTTAACCCATTGCGCACAATGAGGTGACCTAACGCTCCTTTAGCCCGAGCGTGTGGGCTTTCATCATGGACAAGCCTCTCCATCGATACGGCGCACGGGGGCGGAGGCCTTTAGGTATGACCGATACGACGTCGGCCGCGCCCACTAAGCCGGCGGTTGATAATCCAGGCGATCTGTTTTCGCTGCTCTCCTCGTTCGCCTTCCACATAGCGATCCGTTCCAGGTTCTCTGAGAAGGAACGCTTCTGAGAGGACCCGACAGCACCCAAGTTTCGACTATCTACCTATGCCAGCCCGTTTTCTACGCAACACTCTGACAACAAAGCTGGAGCTCGCCAAGAAGCGCGAGTAGGTGGTCAACAAGCGCCGAGCCTTGTTTAAAAATTAGCAGCAACTTAAACACGTTAGCGATGAATTGAAGAAAGCCCGGGTCCTGAAAGAGTTGTTTCTGGGACTGATCGAGGAATGCTTCGAGAAGGGAGATGTTTTCGACGAGGCAATCTCTCAGAATCTGGCTACCAATGGGTAGGCCGAGGAAATCCGCTAGATAGTGCGGGCCGTTGTCGAGGGCGGGCCTGACAAGGTCCTGAATATATCGTGGGCCGACTATAAGTCGTTCTGGCGCTCCATCGATATGTTCGTTGTCGGCTCGATGGTCGAAGCCACGAATGAGGTCGTGGTGCTGGCCGGTAGCACGTTGCGTACCGTGAGCAGCCGGACCAAAGAGGTC
>JAPKDN010000441.1 GCA_028822575.1 Alphaproteobacteria bacterium
TTCTATCAGTAATACGCACGGTCGGAGTCTGTCTGTTTATGACTTTGCTTTGCGGGCTTTATGCGGCGGATCGGACGAAGCCGAATTTCATTATCATCTTTTGCGATAATCTCGGTTACGGCGATATCGAGCCTTTTGGCTCAAGCCTACACCGCACGCCGAATCTCAACCGCATGGCGGAGGAGGGTCGAAAGTTCACGCATTTCTGCGTTACCGCAGGGGTTTGCACCCCTTCGCGGGCTAGTATCATGACCGGATGTTATTCGCAGCGCGTCGGGATGCATGTGACGGATAGCGATGGTTGGGTGTTGCGACCGATCTCGCCCTACGGGCTGAATCCGGATGAAACCACCATCGCCGAAGCGCTCAAGGAACAGGGATACGCAACGGCGATCGTGGGGAAATGGCACCTTGGGGATCAGCCGGAATTCTTGCCAACGCGCCAGGGGTTCGACTGGTTTTACGGCCTCCCATATAGCGATGACATGGTAGGGGACAAGCAGCCCGGTTGGCCGCCGCTTCCCTTGATGGAGAACGAAACCGTCGTTGAAGCGCCCTGCGATCGCGACACGCTTACGAAACGCCTCACGGAGCGGGCCATGGAATGGATCGGCGAGCATCGGGATGAACCGTTTTTTCTCTATTTCCCGCAAGCCATGCCTGGCAGCACAAGGGCACCCTTTTCGAGTCCGGATTTCAAAGGCAAAAGCAGGAACGGTCCCTGGGGAGATTCGATAGAGGAACTAGACTGGTCGATGGGCGTTATGCTCGATCAACTCACCGAATTGGGGATCGCCGAGAACACGTTTGTGATATGGACTTCCGATAATGGAGCGCCCATCAACCGGGCCCCTGGCGATTTGCGCCGCGGATCGAATCTTCCGCTGCATGGCAGAGGTTACACGACCGGCGAGGGCGCTTTCCGCGTGCCGACTATCGTGTGGCAACCGGGAAACGTTCCGGCTAACACCGTCTGCGATGAACTCGCAACGACGATGGATCTGCTACCGACTTTCGTGAAGCTGGCGGGCGGCCCTCTGCCTTCGGAGCGCAAAATTGACGGTCACAATATTGCGCCGCTTCTCTTCGGCGACGCGGATGCGAAGACGCCATACAAATCCTTTTACTACTACCACCAAGAGCAGCTTCAGGCGGTTCGCTCCGGCCCGTGGAAGCTGTTTCTTCCGGTCGTGACCACGCGAGTGCATCCGCACTTCAACAAGGAGCGAAAGGCGGAGTATCTACTGTTCAACGTGGAGGACGATACCGCCAGCGAAAAAAATGTAGCTGTGGAGCATCCCAATATCGTGGCCCGTCTCAGGCGAATAGCCGATGAAGCGCGAGCGGAACTCGGCGACCAGGGAGTGCGGGGCAAGGGCCAGCGTTCCCCGGGGAAAGTTGCTGATCCAGTGCCCCAACTCTTGCGATGATTCCGCGTTGTTTCCAATGGCTATGAAACCCAATCTCTTCAACTTCTGTTTTATCGCCGGTTGCCTGGCGGCGTTTCAACTCGGCGCCGCGACCCGCGGACTGGACTCTCAGCCGGTGGAGCCGAAGGATGCTCTGGCGCTGGTGCATGTTCCCGAGGGATATGTGGTCGAGCTCGTCGCCGCCGAGCCGGACGTTATTGACCCGGTCGCGTTCACCTGGGGAGCGGATGGACGGATGTGGGTCGCAGAAATGGCGGGGTATCCCATGGGTATGGATGGCGACGGCAAACCTGGCGGTCGAGTGCGGTGGTTGCGGGACAACACCGGCGATGGACGTTATGACGAGTCGGTCGTGTTTGCCGAAGCTTTGGCTTTTCCTAATGGAGTATTGCCGTGGAAAAAGGGCGTGTTGGTGACGGCGGCTCCCCAGATTCTCTACCTAGAAGACAGTGACGGAGATGGGGTGTCGGACGCGCGGCACGTGCTATTCGAAGGCTTCCAGGCGGGAAATCAGCAATTGCGCGTGAATGGGTTGATCCGGGGCCTGGATAACTGGATCTATTGCGCCAGTGGGGCTCATACATCGAAATATGGCGCCGGCAGTCGTATCAAGTCCTTGAAGACTGGCAAGGTCGTCGAACTGGGTAGTCGGGATTTTCGTTTCAATCCGGAAACGGGCGAACTGGATCCGCAGTCCGGTCCGAGTCAGTTTGGCCGAAATCGGGATGACTGGGGAAACTGGTTTGGCGAGATGAATAGCTACCCGATGTGGCACTATGTATTATTGGATGAATACATCCGCCGCAATCCCCATGCCGCTTCACCTGATCCACGCAAGCAATTGGTGCTGCCCAGAAACCCCAAAGTGTATCCATACAAAGGTTACCAGAAACGCTTTCACGGATTTGAACAAGTGGGCCGCTTTACTTCGGCTTGCGGGGGGATGGTCTATCGAGATGATCTGCTGTTTCCCGAGTCGGATCTCGACACAATCGATATTTTCACCTGCGAACCGTTTGGCAACTTGGTTCAGCATAATCGATCGGAGTCGAGCGGAGTGAGCTTTACGGTTTCTCGCGATGGCCCGGTGGAATTGAATGACGGCGTCGATTTCTTTGCTTCGAAAGACCGTTGGAGTCGTCCGGTGATGGTCCGGACTGGTCCCGATGGAGCTCTCTGGGTGGCGGATATGTACCGTTATATGATCGAACATCCGCAGTTTCTGCCCGAAGAAGGAAAAACTGAGCTGAAGGATTTCTATCGTCTGGGCGATGATCGGGGACGAATTTATCGCGTATATCGCAAGGGACAGGATCTACGTCGGCCGCCCAACTTAGAGATGTTGACCAGCAGCGAACTGGTCGCAACGCTGGAGAATCGGAACGGCTGGCAGAGGGATACCGCACAGGCCTTGCTGGTGGATCGCAACGATACCTCGGTCGTTCCTGAGTTGATGAAGATGGCGGCAGCCAGCAAGGAGCCCCTGGCGCGTTTACACGCCTTGTACGCATTGCAGGGATTGGACGCGTTGACTCCTGCGATTTTAAAAGGAGGAGTTGCCGATCTATCGCCGGGTGTTCGAAGGCACGCGGTAAGATTGTCGGAAAAATTGCAAAACGATCATTCGGGATTGAGCGAGGCCTTGTTGAAGATGGTCGATGACACCGATGCCAAAGTCCGCATGCAACTTGCGTACAGTTTAGGTGAATGGAGCGGAGAGGCGGTTGCGACTGCGTTGGGTCGCTTGGCGTTCGCCGATGAAATGGATCCCTTTATGGCGGCGGCGATTATCAGTTCCGTGAATACGGATAATTTAATGGGTGTTTTGCTTTCGCTATTGGATGAACGGTCTAAAGACAGCCGGGGAGGTGAGCTTCTCGGCCCTTTGTTGGACTTGGCAGTTGCTTATGATAATCGCGAAGCGACGATTCGAGCTCTGGATGCCGTTTTGACAGAAAAAGCGGATCTCGAGTGGCAATATGGAGCAGTGGCTAGTTTGCTCGACGCTCTGGATCGCCGGGATGCGGCTAATCAAGGGGCGAGCGATCTACACTCGAGTGTGATGGCGAAGGTAGGAGGCTTGATGGCATCGGCCCGAGGATCTTCCCTGGATGAAGGAGCTCCCGAAGCGCAGCGAAAAGCGGCCATTCGTTTGATGGCGAGAAATGCGGATACGCGCCCAGCGGATATCGAATCGTTGGGATTATTGTTGAGGGCGCAAACCCCGTCGGGGGTTCAGGTAGCAGTCGTTTCCCGTTTGGGCGCATTGTCGGGGCCGCAAGTACCGGAAGTCTTGATGGCCGCTTGGAGCCGCTACACTCCGTTGATCCGTTCGGAGGTTTTGAACGTTCTGACGACGCGCTCCGACTGGCTGATGAAATTGGTCGACGCTATCGAAGACAAACAGGTCTCTCGGGCAGATC
>JAPKDN010000010.1 GCA_028822575.1 Alphaproteobacteria bacterium
GGATGTCGCAGCCGGTGCGCCGATCAGCCGAAGCACGTTGGAGCAACGTATCGCCGTCACGACCTTCGTCCTGCTCGGCGAAAAGCACGACAACCCGCACCACCACCAACTGCAAGCCGAGATCCTGACAGGGCTTTTGGAGAGTGGCCGCCGCCCAACCCTGGTTTGGGAGATGTTGCCGCGCGCGCGGCAACCAAGGCTGGACGCATATTTGGGCCGTGATGACGCCGACGCGGACGGCTTCGCGACCGCCATCGGCTGGAGCGATCTTGGTTGGGGAGATTGGTCGCTATTTCGCCCGGTCGCCGAAGCGGCTTTGGCGGGCAGGGTGCCACAACGGGCCGGTGGCCTTGATCGCGCTGATCTGAAAGCTATCGGACGTGACGGAATGGCCGCCTTGCCAACCAATCTAGCGGCCCGGTTGCCGGATGGCGCCTTGCTTTCGCCAGAGCAAAAACGGGTCATCGAGGATGCGGTCTTCGACGGCCATTGCAGTTATGTTCCGCGGGCGCATCTCGGGCCGATGATCTCGGTGCAGATCGCGAAGGATCTTGCTCTGGCCTATGCGCTCTCCTTGTCGACGGAGCCCAATGGCGCGGTTCTGGTCGCCGGCTCGCATCATGTTCGTCGCGATGCCGGCGCGCCGGTTCATCTTGCCCGCATGCGCCCCAATGCGTCGATCCTGGCCATCCGATTCGTCGAAACTGCCGTCGGGCAATTTGACCTGGACGAGCGGCGCAAGACCATCTCCCATGACATACTCTGGTTCACCCAGCCAGGGCCGGATAAGGACTACTGCGCTGTTCTCGCCAAACGGTTCGGGTTGAGGCACCAGCCTGTCCAAAAAAGATAAGGGACCCTTGAACGAGTCTCAATCGGTTAGAGGCTCGATAACAGGACTGTGTGTATAGCCACTATTTATTGGTTGTGATTACGTGTTACCGTGCTTGCGAAATCGACCAAGCGCCGTTTCAGTCGCCACATTCAGCGGCACAGCGGCTATCTGTGTTCTTAAGTTTTAGGGGGATGTCATGACTAAAGCGTCGGATCTGTTTATCGAATGTCTGGAAGAAGAAGGTTGCGAGTATATTTTTGGAATTCCGGGAGAAGAAAACCTGGATTTTCTGGATTCACTCTCGCGCTCCAAGAAAATTCGACTGATCCTCACGCGTCATGAGCAGGGTGCCGGTTTCATGGCTTCGGTGTATGGTCGCCTGACTGGTAAAACTGGGGTTTGCGTCTCTACCCTCGGACCGGGCGCCACCAACTTCACCACCGCAGCGGCCTATGCCCAGCTTGGTGGCATGCCGATGCTGATGATCACCGGCCAGAAACCGGTGAAGAAATCAAAGCAAGGCCGTTTCCAGATTCTGGATGTCGTGGCGATGATGGGACCGATCACCAAATACGCGACTCAGATCGTCGCCGGTGATAACATCCCCAGTCGGGTTCGCGAGGCCTATCGCCTCGCCGAGGAAGAAAAGCCTGGTGCGGTCCATATTGAACTGCCCGAAGATATCGCGGATGAGCAGACCGACGAGAAGCCGTTCACCCGCTCGATGGTACGTCGGCCGATCCCTGAGGATAAGGCGATTAGCCTTGCGCTCGAAAAGATTCACGCCGCGAAATCGCCAATCCTGGTGATTGGCGCTGGTGGTAACCGCAAGCAAACTACTAAGCAGCTGAAGCGCCTTATCGACAAGACCGGTATCCCCTTCGTGACCACCCAGCTTGGCAAGGGTGTGGTGGACGAGCGCCACCCGCTGTTCATGGGTTGCGCCGCCCTGTCTGCTGGCGATTATGTGCATCGGGCCGTCGACGCCGCTGACCTGATCATCAACGTTGGCCATGACGTGATTGAAAAACCACCCTTCTTCATGCAAAAGGGCGGCACCGAGGTTATCCATATTTCGATGAATACCGCCGAGGTTGACCCGGTCTATTATCCTCAGCTTGAGGTCATCGGCGATATCGGGAACGCGATCTGGAGGCTCAAGAACGGCGCCCGCAAGAAATCGGAGTCGAATTGGGACTTTAGCCGGATGATGGAGGTTAAGCGTCACGGTGATGCCCAGATCGCCGAAGGCAAGGACGATATGCGTTTCCCGATCTACCCCCAGCATTTGGTAGCTCAGGTGCGGGCGGCGATGCCGGATGACGGGATGATTTGCCTCGATAATGGCGTCTACAAGATTTGGTTTGCCCGCAACTACGCCGCGCACGAGAGTAACACGGTCCTGTTGGATAACGCTTTGGCGACCATGGGCGCGGGCCTGCCGTCCGCGATGGCGGCGCGTCTAGTCTATCCGAAACGCAAGGTCATGGCGATCTGCGGCGATGGCGGCTTCATGATGAACAGCCAAGAACTGGAAACGGCGGTTCGCGAGAAGATGAACATCGCCGTTTTGATCCTGAATGACAGCTCTTACGGGATGATTCGCTGGAAACAGGCGAATATGGGCCTGAAGGACTGGGGGCTGGAATACGGTAACCCAGACTTCGTCAAATACGTTGAGAGCTATGGCGGTATTGGCCACCGGGTAAACTCGGCCCAGGAACTTCCGGGGATCATCAACCGAGCGCTTACCGAGCCCGGCGTACATCTGATCGATTGCCCAGTCGATTATGCAGAAAATGATCAGATCCTGAACATCGACATCAAGAAGCGGTCGGCGGCCGTTTAATTTTTATTCGTGGGGTGTGTCGGCGCCCCACGCATTAACGCCCACCTCATCATACCATTTGGTTTCGAAGGAGGAAGCTATGCCTCACGCGTTGATCAATGGCATTCAGCTTTACCATGAAGTTACCGGACCTAGCGATGGGACCCCGATCCTGATGTCCAACTCGCTCGCCTCTAATCTTACAATGTGGGATCTCCAGGTCGAGCCCTTGGAAATGGAAGGCTTCAAGGTCGTCCGCTATGACAGCCGTGGTCATGGCCAGTCCGATGCGCCGGAAGGGGCCTACAGTATTGAGATGCTGGCGGATGACGCTGCGGGCCTGCTGGACCATTTGAATATACCCTCGGCGCATTATTGCGGTTTGTCCAAGGGGGGCATGGTTGGTCAGATGTTAGGTGTTCGGCATCCGGACCGGATCAAAACCCTCACTTTGGCGGACACCGCGGCGCACATGCCGGCGACGGATACCTGGGCACAGCGCATCGTAACCGTTACCGATAGTGGCATGGAGGCGGTTGTCGATGGCACCGTCGACCGCTGGTTCACCGCTCCGGGGCAGCAGCGCATTCCCGACGAGGTCGAGAAGGTTCGAGACATGATTCTGTCAACACCGGTTGCCGGGTTCATCGGTTGCTGCAGGGCGATCATGGCCATGGACATGCGTCCGACCAATCCGTCAATCAAGAAACCGACCCTGGTGATTTGTGGCGAGGAAGACACTGGAACTACACCGGTACAAGCCAAGGAAATCGCCGATGCCATTCCTGGCGCCACGTTGGAGTTGATTCCAAGTGCGGCCCATCTCGCCAATATCGAGCAACCCGTGGCCTTTACGAACGCACTGCTCAAACTGGTGATGAATAACCGATAATCTTCAATAGTGCTGGGTTTCAGGTCGGACAGGTCTATCTCAAAGGAAAACCCATCGCTTTCAAGGTAGCGGCCAGAGTTTCGCGCCCGTTCATCGATTTGAGGGGGCCGAGCCGGTCAAGCACGCGCCGGCTCCACGACACGGCGCCCATGCCCTGACGGTCAGAGAACGTCATCATCAGCTCATCATAGGCGGCGCGGAGGTCAGGCTCCTCGGTGTTGCCGTATTTCTCGGAGAACACCACTGCCGGCTGCGGCAGCCGAGGCTTGACCTCGTTGTCGGTATCGGCGGCAGCGTAGCCGACGCAAAGACCGAACACGGCCATCGTTTGATCCGGCAGACCAAGCAATTCCTTGACCCGCAAGGGATCATTCCGCATCGCGCCGATATAGACCGTCGAGAGATCGAGGCTTTCCGCCGCGATAACCGCGTTTTGGGCGGCCAGCGCCGCGTCGACGGCGGCGACTAGGAAGGTCTCGAAATGGGGGGGCGCTTCAAGCATGACTTTCGCCTCGCCGGCGACGCGCTCATTGCGGGACAGATCCGCCAACCAGACCAAGAACAAGGGGCACTGTTCTATATGCTTTTGACCCCCAGCGACCTTGGCCAGCTCCACCTTGGTTGCTTGATCGCGCACCACGACCGCTGACCAGAGTTGAAGGTTAGAGCTCGACGCGGCCGATTGTGCTGCGGCGATCAAGGTCTCCAGGGTTCCTTCCGGTAGCGGGTCGGAGCGATAACCGCGGATCGAGCGATGCGAAAGCAATAGATCAAGATGCGCGTTCCAAGGCCCGGCTTTCGGCGTCGCGTCGGCGCCGTAACGCCGATTTAAAGCTTCGGTTTTGGGCGCGATAACGGGCGTGGAAATATTCATCGTCTATATCCGGTGTCGAGAAAATGTTTAAGTCAGGCGGTAAAGGTCCAGGCTTCGGGGATCATCCGGTAACCGTCACCATCTCGGTCCATATGCGCGAAACCCGGGAAATGCAGATGCATGCCGGCGACCAAGAGCCGGTCCGCCACCGCCATGTCAAAGGCCCGACGCCGGGTCGCGATCGCGGCGGCCTGGTCCGTATCAAAGGCCATGGTGACCTCGGGTACACGCACCTGGATGTCGGGAACATGGCAAATATCGCCCCAAATCAACAGCGCTTCGCCGCTGGACTCCACCAGATACCCCGTATGACCTGGCGTGTGGCCGTTCAGCGGGACGGCGGTGACCTGGGGGAAAACCTCTCCCGTCGCCTCTTTGCGGCGATCCTGATAGGGGTTCAGCTGATACCGCGCGACATCGAAATATCGGGTCTGCTGATTTTCCGGCGCGCGCGACTTGGCGCCGTCATCATGCCAGTGCTTGACGTCGACCTCATCAACAACGATTTCCGCTTCTGGGAAAAGTCGGTTTCCGTTTGCATCCGTCAGGCCATTGGAATGATCGGGATGCATATGGGTCAGCAACACCGTGTCCACGTCCGCGTCACTTACGCCAACCGAGCTCATCAGGCCTGGCAGCTTACCCAGGGTCGGCCCCATCGTGTCGCCGGAACCGGTATCGACAATGGCGGTACGCCCACCGACTTGGATCATGAAGCAGTTGACCGAGATCCGGGGCGGTGATGGCTGGAAATTCGATTTCAGAATCACTTCCGCGTCGGCCTCCTCGATCCCGCGCAGCACGCCGAACGGCGCGTCGATATAGCCATCGGAAATCGCGGTTACCAGCACGTCACCAATGCGGCGGCGATACAGACCCGGGACTTGAGCATCTTGCTGATCGGTCATGATGGTCCTGCTTTAAAGAACGAAATTCCGCGCGAACGGGGCGGTGCGTAGCTTCGCACGAATTTCAACCCGGCGACATCAAGGGAGCGCTAACATCCCTCTAACTGGTGGACTGGACTGGGGAAGGTCGCGGGGAAAGCATGGTGGATTTTGATGCGATTATCATTGGGGCTGGGCATAACGGCTTGATTTGCTCCGCCTATTTGGCCAAGGCCGGAGTGAAGACCCTGGTTCTGGAACGCCGGTTGATCCTGGGCGGCGCCTGTGTCACCGAGGAAATATCGGGCGTGCCGGGTTATCGCGTCTCCACCGGCGCGGCGCAGCTTGGCAATCTGCCACCCGAGATCATCCAGGAGCTGGATCTCGTGGCGCACGGATACGCGTTCATCCTCCCTGATCCCTTGTCGGTTTTCCCTCGCCCCGGCGGCGACGCCCTCACCATCTGGCAAGACCCGGCCCGAACATTCGAGGAAATACAGCGCTTCTCTGGCGCCGATGCCGAGGCGCTCGGAGCGTTTCAAAAGGATTGTGGCGATTTCTGCGAGATCTTGGAGCCTTCACTGGGAGCTCGGGCGATTCCGGGGGACGACGGGGTTCGAGGATTATTCGAGGCGGCGGGACGGCCCGACCTGTTCGAGAGCTTCATTGAAGGCAGTATCCGCGATCTTCTGGAAGCCCGTTTCGAGAGCGACGCGGTTCAGGGATTTCTGGGCCTCACCGCGACTTTTGGTACCAATGGTGGGCCATCGACACCCGGGACCGCCTATGTCATGGCCCATCATCTTTTCGGGGCAACGACCGGCCGGCGCGGACAGACCGGTTATGTGTGCGGTGGTATGAGTGGCCTCGCCGAGGCCCTGGCTAGTGCCGCGCGGCGGGCGGGCGCGGTGTTACGACCCGGCGTTGAGGTTTCCAGAATTTTGGCCAAGCGGGGCATTGCCAGGGGCGTCGAACTGATGGATGGCGAGGTCATCCGCGCGTCCGTGGTAATATCCAACGCCGATCCGAAACGAACCTATCTCGACCTCGTCGGGGTGGAAAGTTTGGAACCGGCATTCGCGGCGTCGATCGGGGATATTCAAACCAGCGGCCCGGCCTTGAAAGTCAATTGTGCGGTCTCGCGACTGCCTTGGTTTCGGGGGACACCCCACGGTATTACGCCGGCGCGCGTCACGATCTGTCCTAGTCTGGACTATGTCGAGGCGGCCTGGGAGGACGCCAAAAGCGGCCGAATGTCGTCGAAACCCTTTATGACCGTGCATATGCAATCGGCGATCGACGCCAGTTTGGCGCCCGAAGGCGGTCACACGCTCTCCTGCTATGCGCAATATTTTCCCTATGACTTGGACCCGTCCTACGGGGGATGGGACGCGGCGCGACATCTGGCGGGCGAGATCGTGCTTGATACCGTCGCCGAATATGCCCCTGACATCCACGACGTGATCACCGCGATGGAGGTTATGTCGCCGCTTGATCTGGAGCGGCGCTTCGCAATGACCGGTGGGCATCAGTTTCACGGGGACATGTTGCCGCCCAACCTGTTCGCTGATCGACCGGCACCGGGAGGGGCCGACGCGCCGGGCCCAATCGCCGGGCTGTATCTTTGCGGCGCAGGCACTCATCCCGGCGGCTGCGTATGGGGGCTTCCCGGTCGGCGGGCGGCGGACGCCGTCATCGCCGATCTTGGCGGGCAGAAAGACATCAAGCGCTGATCCGGCCCCAACAAGGCTCGTCACGCGGCTATGCGAATGGATCGTACAACGCGGCGCCCTTTTTGATCAGCGCGCCGCCGAGCACCGAGCGGTGGATCTCGGACGTGCCGTCGAAAATCCGATAGACCCGGGCGTCCCGGTAGTAACGCTCGATCGGGTGCTCCTTCGAGAAACCAGCCCCGCCAAACACTTGCACGGCTCGGTCGACCACCCGGCCCAAGGTCTCGGCGGCATGGACCTTGATCATGGAGATCAACTCGCGCCCATCGCCGGTGCGGTCAATCTCCGCCGCCGCTTGCCAAAGCAACAGGCGGGCGGCGTTGATTTCGATCGCACTGTCGGCGAGCATCTGTTGGACCAACTGGAAGTTCCCGATCGCCTGGCCGAATTGTTCGCGTGCGCGGGCATGCTCGACCATCAGGTCCAATACCTTGCCGGCCTTGCCGACCGCCCGGGCACCGACCTGACCAAGGCGCACCCGGCCCAAGGTTTCCAGCACCTGGCGCATGCCCTGACCTTCCTCGCCGAGCAGGTTTTCCGGGCCAAGGCGGATATCGTCGAAGAACATCTCGATATGGCTAGTGCCGCGCAGTCCCATCATCGGTTGGTCGCGACCCACGGTGAAACCGGCGCTGTGCTTGTCGACTAAAAATAATGAAATGCCACGGCTACCCGCGTCTGGATCGGTGACGGTGGAGACGATAAAGAAATCCGAAAATAGACCGTCACTGATGTAGTGCTTGTGCCCGTTTAGCCGCCAACCTTCGCCATCGCGGGTCGCCCTTGTCTTGATCCCGGCGGCGTCCGAGCCGGCACCGGGCTCGGTGATCGCGATCGAACAGGTCCGCTCGCCCCGCACCGTGGGCAATAGCCAACGCTCGGCCTGGGACGGCGTACAGCGAAGCAGGACCTCGTAAACGTTGCCGAACGCGCGCCGGATCAGGATATCGCTGGTGCGCCCGAACTGTTCCTCCAGGAGCATGGTATCGAAAGCGTTCAGACCACCGCCGCCGAATGCCTCCGGAATGTTTGTGGCATAGAGACCAAGTGCATGGGATTTCTCGGAAATATCTTGCGCGTCCTCGGGCGCCAGCACGCCGTCTTGGTCGACCTGCTCCTCCAGTGGCGCCAGATGTTCGTCGATGAAGCGGCGAACCGTGGTGACGAGGAGGTGTTGCTCATCGCTAAGCTTGAACGTCATTCCCGTCACTCGGTACTTTGGCCCGGCGTTCAGATATTCCGAACCAGATCCAGGCTCTGCTCCGACGCGCCGGTCTCGACCTTGCGGACCGCCTCGACAAGCGCGGAATTAGCCGGAGCCTCGATGCCGATCTCGGCGCCCTTGGCGGCGACGAAGCCGTTGATGGCGAGGATCTCGGTGCGGCGCTTCTTGGCGATGTCCTGGGCCATCGACGGGCGCGAATCGTCGCTGCGGCCAACCGATCCGGCCTGCATGTCGGCTTCCATCTTGGCGATCATGGCGGCATCGCCATTAAGACCGGCGACCCAATCCTCGGGCGCAAATTTGTTGATGGTCTCCAATTCGTAACCCAAGGCCTGGCCGATCTTCACCGACTCGCCGGCGAGCCGGACCGAGAGGCGGCGGGTGATTGGCTCATTATCGCAGGCATTAGCGCCGAAACCGGTGGCGGCGCAGACACCGTTTCGCATGGCATTGGCGGTCAGCTTGGACCAACGCTCGCCCCAAAGATTGGTGGTGGCTCTGGCACTGTCGACGCTCGAGAGCAAACGCACGATCTCCTGAATCCGAGGCGAGATCCGGCCATGGACCTCGCCGGCGCGGAACACCGTGTGCTTGTTTCCGCCCAGTGGCACGCCGCGGCGCACTTCCGCCGGCCCGATCAGTTCGACCGCGATCTTCGCGGCGATACAGCCGGTGGTGCGGCCCCAGCCGACGATGTCGGCGATGGTTTCCTCGTTGATACAATTCTGGAGCGAGACACAAAACCCTGTCGGCGAGAGATAGTCCTTGATCAGGGTTGTCGCCCAGGCCGTGTCATAGGATTTCATGCAGATGAAGGCGATATCGATCGGCTTTTCGCGGGAAAGCGACTGTACCTCGGTCAGGCTGATGGCCCGAGCCCTGGCGGTGAAACATTCCGGCTCGGTCAGGCCGGATAGGGTGATACCTTTCTCGTTGATCGCCTTTACGTGCTCCGGCCAGGGGTCGATGAAGGTGACGTCCTCGCCGTCACGGGCTATATAGCCACCGACATAAGCGCCAACGGCACCGGCGCCAACGATCGCGATACGATTTCCCATGGTCTTGTCCCCCGCGTGCGGAATTTGGTGTTCGATTGGTATTTGAAATGAAGTTGCTCAGCTCGGATGGTCGCCGCCGCCGACGGTGAGGCGATGCATCACCCGGCGCTCGCCGTGATAGTCGTTCAGTGCCCGATGCTGGGTACAGCGATTGTCCCATAACACCAGGGTTCCCTTGCGATAACGCACCCGACACGTGAAGTCCGGCTGTGCCGCGTGCTCGCGCAGGTAATCCAGCATCGGCTTGCTCTCGTCTTCGGTCATATCCTCGAACCGGATAAGGTGCCCGGCGCTGATATAGAGGGCCTTGCGCTGGGTTTCCGGATGAGTGCGAACGATTGGGTGCAGCGCCGACTGCTCGGCTCGGTCAAGATTGTCGACATTGAAGCGGGTCATGTTCATGACCGCCGCCCGACCACCGGAACCCTTCAATGCCGCGGAATACTCCGCCTGCATGCCATCCAGCAGATTTTTCATCCCGTCCGAAAGGCCGTCATAGGCATTGTAGAGGTTTGTCAGCATTGTATCGCCGCCCTTGGATGGCGTTTCCAACGCGTAAAGCATGGTCCCAACCGGCGGACGCTCCGAGAATGACATGTCCGAATGCCATTTGCCGCCAAAATTCTTTTTTTCGTCCGGTTCCTTTCGGATCTCGAAGATCTCGGGATGATCATCCAGGCCTTTGACGAAAGGATAGGCCTCTAGCGGCCCGAAGCGGTGAGCGAAGGCCTTGCATTGCGCCGGCGTCAGGTTTTGATCATGAAAAATGATAACCAAATTATCCAGTAACGCCTGGTGGATTTCATCGAAGGTTTTGTTGTCCAACGGTTGCGAGAGGTCCACGCCTTCGATTTCCACGCCCATGGCGCCGGAAATCGGATTAAGAGATATTTTCTCGTAACTCATCACGCGCCGCCCCACCTAGCCTTGAACCGCCGATACAGTCTGCCATCGCGCTGGGTTTTGCAATCACGCGCCCGGTCACAGGTGTGATTTTGGTCTAGTCCGTGCCCGCGAATAAATCCTTCATGGGCCTATGAACTATACATTACCGCCACGTCACCCGACCAAGCCCAACATAGCGCCGCCAGCGCTCAAGCTCGGCGTCGACGCGCCTCCGCCGTGCCTGGCTCATCCGAATTTTGGGCTCAAGCCACAGGCCGATCACGTCCAACGAGTCTGCCTGGCGATTGTTTTTAATCTCGATCCGACCGATCAATCGGTCCTGCTCCAGCATCGGGTAGACGTAATAGCCGTATTGACGCTTGGCCTCCGGAACATAGATCTCGATCCGGAAATCGAAACCAAACAGCCATTGCGCGCGCTTTCGGTCGCGGATGATCGGATCGAAAGGCGACAGAAACCGAACCCTGGCCGGTGGAGGTGGAGCCTGTTCCAAAAGCTCAGTGATATCCGGGCGGGTATACATCTCTCTGGCCTCGCCGTTGGCGCCCTCGACCTCGATGGTCCGCAAGGCGGTTCGGCCCGGACCTTCGCACCAGGCCTTTGCCGCCGCCGGACGGATTGCCTCCCAATAATTCGCGATCTCGGAATGGGTCGCGAAACCTAAACGGTCGAGGGCTTGGGCGCAGGTCCAGTCGAGGAATTCCCGTTCGCTCGGCTCATGGGCGCGATGTTCGTCGGGTACCACCCGCTCGGTCAGGTCATAGACCTTTTGGAATCCCTCGCGCCGGGTCACCGAGAGTTGGCCAGTGCGCCATAGAAAGACCATCGCCGCTTTTGATGGATGCCAACCCCACCAGGCAGACGCGGCGGGATCCATGCCTTTCGGCGGCTCGGGGTTGTTGGCCTTCAACTCCCGCGCCATGACCGGGCCGTTCTCCGCGACATGGTCCAGCACTTGGGCGCAGACTTTTTCCGGATCGTCGCCGATCCGCTCGCGCCACCAGCGCTGCCCCATGATCCGCTTGCCGGTGTTCTCGAACCGGGGCTTCCAATACGGAAAAAACCGCGCCGGAATAATTGACGCGTCATGGGTCCAGTTCTCGAACAGGGTCCGCTCGCGCTCGACATGATGGTCAAGCCAGGCGGGCTTGTAGGCCCCGGCGCGGGAAAACAGAATGTGATGATGCGCTCGCTCGACGGTGCGGATGCTGTCGATCTGCACGAAACCTATCCGCTCCACCAAAGCGGCGACGTCGCCGCGCCGCAACGGGGCTGCGCCGAGATTTGACAATCCATGCAGCCACAGGAACAGCCGGCGAGCGTCCGTACTGGAAACGCGATCTATCATGATTCCGTGTCCTTCGGACCCCAATCCAGCCTCCCGCCACCCGAGTGCGCGGTGTCGAGGGCGGCTTTGAAAAAGCGTTCATGCTCGCGAACCACCGCCTCGCGCCGGAACAATCGCGGGGCGTTGGCGCGCAACCTGGCGCGGATATCTTCCCTGAATGTGGCATCACGAGCCGACGCCACGGCGATATCGGCATAGCCCTCGCCGGTGGTGGCGACAAGCTCCATGGCCTCCAGGATACGCATCCAGCCGATGGTGATCCGGCCGCGGACATGCGGGCTGGCGAAGGTAATTGTCGGTAGTCCGAGGGCAAGGGACTGGATTGTCGTGTTGCCGCCGCTAAAATACGGCGTGTCAAGGATCACGTCCGAGAGCGTCAGGAGTGTGTAGAATTTCTCCCGCGACATCCGATCAAGCCATACCAATCGGTCCGCGAATGTACCCAGCGCGTGTTCCAGCCTTTCGGCCAATTGCCCGGTTCGATGCTCCGAGCGGTCTCGTAGAAGAATCACCAGCCCGTCCGGGTCACGCTCCAGTATTCCTCTCAGCATGGCGTCGAAATGGGGGTGGAATTTGAAAAGGGTCTGGGGGCAAAAATAAAGGCGCTTATCTCTCGGCAAGCCATAATCCGACCGTCGGCCAGCCTGGGCGTTTGGTTCTTGAAGATAATGAAAAGCGATGTCGGAGAGGCGGACGCAGGCCTCGGTATAGTGATCGCGGAACACCGTCGGTTCCTGCCAGGCGCTGGATATGAAGTAATCGATATTGGGTATCCCCGTGGTGACCGGGTGGCCTTGGAGGACGCATTGGACCGGCGCCAGCCGGGCGAAACCGAGATAGTAAGACAGCGGTTCCATGCCGATATCGCAATAGACCAGGATATCGAGCGCCGCGTCGGCGATCATCCGGCGGGCCGGGTCCAGGTTGTTGGGCACTTTGACATACTGGTTGGCCGATCCGCTCGATCCGAAGACTGAGATTTCGGTTTCCTCTGCGGTGCTAAACACGACGACATCGAAGGCCTCGGGATCAAGGTTTTGGATTAAGCCCTCGGCGATGTACCGGATGGAATGCTCGTGCAAGAAAATCGAGAAAAAACCGATCTTGATTTTTTGATCCCTGGCACGCTCTTGATTGCGGGGTGATTGCCAGGCGAGATCGGGGCAAAGCCTTAAATAGGTTTGAGCGATTATTGACTGGATTTCCCGATCATTTCGACCGTGATAGGCGAGATAGAAGCTCGATAGGCCGACTTCGACCATGGGGTCACCCAGGCGGCCGCCCGCTTCCCTCAACCTCCCAAGATCCTGCACAATTCCATGACGTATAGCGTCGATTTCATCGCCTGAGGCGGGAAGCGTGTTGAAACTCATCGCCGCCTTGAAGGCGAGGCCGGTATTCGAGGGATCCAGCGCCAGGGCGATAGCATAGGCCGCGCGGGCGCCAACCATGTCGCCCAGATCCGCCAATTGCACGCCGATATTCCGGTGCGCCTCGATCAGCGTGGGGTCAGCCTTCACCGCTCGTGACAGAGCGGCCAGGGTTTGCTTCGATTGGCCCGAGGATTTGATCGCGCCACCCAGGTTGCTCCAGGCGGCGGCATATCCGGGTGCCAGGATCACGGCCTTGCGAAACGTCGCCGCCGCGCCCTCGCCGTCGCCCGTCGCCCAGGTGAGCATCCCGAGTGCATCGTGATGAGCGGCCTCTCTCGGCGCCAACTGGATCGCCCGGTGGGCATGATGCCCGGCGATCGCATGATCACCCAGGCGGTTAAGCAAACGTGCGAGATTTGCTTCGGCGTCGGCATAGGGGCCGCGTGCGATCACCGCGACGCGATACTGGCGAAGTGATGGCTCGGGATTGGGCTCACTGGCGAGTAAATTCCCTAGGTTGTTCGCCGCCACCGCCATGTCCGGTGCTGCTATCAGACAACGTCGATAGCAGGCGGTCGCGTGCCGGTCCTTGCCCTCGGCGGCTAGGAGATTACCGAGCTGGACCAGAAATATAGGGTTAAGCGGTCGGGTTCGAACCGCCACCGTCGCCATGGCTCGCGCAATGTTATCCGCGCCGGAAGCCATCGCGATGTCGATCGCCCGAGCGCAGACAGCGGTCTCATCTTCGTCTCTGAGCAGTCC
Source organism: Alphaproteobacteria bacterium (assembly GCA_028822575.1). The sequence goes on from JAPKDN010000010.1 coordinate 13,722, forward strand.
ACTCGCGACCTCTTGGGCCAAATCGCTCCGGTCAAGCCGCAACGCGACCTGGAAGAACAACCCCCTTGCATCGGTCCCGGTCGCGCCGTCGGCGGCTTCCAAAGCGGCGGCGCGGCGAATCGGTTCGACCGCTTCGGCGGTCGCGCCTCGGCGCAGTATGAGTCGCGCGAGATTGAGCGCCGGCCCCAGCCCCTCCGGTGTATCGGCGGGTATATTCCCAAGCGCTTGATCCAGAACCTGTTCCGCCGCCGAACCTTGGCCCTGTTCGTCCAAGACAATTGCCAGGAGGTTGGCGACGTCTGGGTGCCCGCCGGAATTTTCGAACGCCTGGCGATAAAGTGAAACCGCGTCGTCGAGCGCGCCGTCGCGTTGGAAAGCCAAAGCCTTATCGATGATGTCCTGGATGTTCATGGCGCGAGTCTAACCTCACCCCCTCGGTCTATCCACCGCCGCGACGCCTATTTCGACGGTTTGGTGGCGGCACCCCGGGGCTGGATCAACAGGCAACACGACAGCAGACTTAGCAGGGCAAGACCGCCGATCAGCAATCCCATTGGTTGCGGCGTCCCGTCATGCAACAGACCGAGCACGGCGCCCATCGCCGCACCCAGGGTCATGCGCGAGAACCCAAGCATCGACGCCGTGGTCGCGGCGAGCTTGGGGAAGGGCTCCATCGCCCCGGCCTGCGCGTTGGCGCCGACGAACCCAAGGCTTCCCACCACGAAGAAAAGCGGTATCACCACGCCCGGTAGCCCACCGATGCCAAGCGCGGCGGTGACTGCTAGAACAACCCCGCCGCCCGCGCAGATCGCACAGCCGAGCCATAATAACCTGATCGCCCCAACCCGGGTAACGAGCCGCGCGTTGATTATGTTCGTCGCGATAATGCCCAGGACATTGAGGCCGAAAAGCAAGCCATAATGTTGCTCGGGGATTCCAAAAAACGTGATGTAGATGAACGGAGAGCCCGCGAAGTAGGTGAAGAGACAGGCGTATGAGGTGGCGCTAGACAAAAGACATCCAAGCGTCTGACGGTTGCTTAGAATGCTGGCATAACCCGTGACCAACGTCCCCGGCGCCAAGGGCGTGCGACGCTCTGTGGGCAGAGATTCGGGAACCCTTACGATTATCGCCAGCAAACAGGCTACCCCGAACAGGCAGAGGACCAGGAAAATTGCTCGCCACCCGAACCAGGCTAGCAAGTAACCGCCGATATTTGGCGCAAGCAATGGTGTGACCAGAAACGCCAAATTGATGAAGGATTGGACTCGCGCGCCTTCGTCCATGCTGTAAAGGTCTCGGACGATGGCGCGGGATATCACGCTGCCGGCCGCCGCCCCGAGGGCCTGAACAAAACGCCAGCCGATCAGCTCGTTTATGTCCGAGGCGGTGAGGCACCCGAGACTGGCCAGGCAATACAGCACTGTGCCGCCAATCAGCACCCAGCGCCGGCCAAAGGCGTCCGAAACCGCGCCATGAAAAAGCTGTCCAACCCCCAACCCGATCAAGAACGCGCCCAACGTCAGCTGGGCCTGGCCCGACCCCGACGCAAGCTCAGCATCAATCCTGGGCAAACCAGGTAGATACATGTCGATCGCCGCCGCGCCCAACGCCGCCAAGGCGCCGAGGATGATGGTGAGGCTCTTAGTCGATTGTCCCAGCATCAGGGCTCCTGATTACCGACGACGTGCCAGTAGTCGGCCATGATTTCGTGGGCCCATTCCGGCTCGCGCACCGGGCCGCGCGGCGCGAAGCCGGTCATCACGGGTTTAATATCCAGCACCGGGGTGCCGTCAATCGCATCAAGACCTTGGACCCGAACTTTCGACCCTTCCACGCTGAGAACGTGGCAGATGGTCATGCCCAGCAGATTAGGGCGCATGGCGCCCCGCTGGGCGAAGATGCCGACCTTGGGCCAATCCAGGCGGTCTCGGGGGTGCCGCATACCGGTAACGATCCGAGCCGGATCACCCTTGTGAAAATGGAACAACACCTCGATATGGGAGAAATCGGTCAAGCCCGCAAGAGCGTCGCCGGAGAATTCATTGGCGTCCAGGACGATCTCCGCCCGCACATCGTCCCAATCGTCGTCGATGATCTCGGTTCGCCCACCTTGGACAAGGCCGATCGATTTTAAGGCTAGTTCCATCGGTCTTCCTCATCAAAAGCCGTGTGAGATCAGTGTCGGGGCAACGGAAACGATGCATCGACGCAGTTATAGGATGGCAAATTTTCGAGGCGACGCTCGCTGCGCTGAAGATTCCACTAGGCCAAGCCACCACGCGCCAATCATAATCCCTCGCATTGTCCCACACCAATAAGAGTTAACGCGATGACGACTCCAGGGATCCCGCTGTTTCATCCGTTCATGGCCCAAGACATTCCGAGCCTAGTGGCCGAACGGACCCGCTCCCGCCCTGACCATCCGTTTCTGATTTGGCATCCCTTTGATGACGCGCCGAGGACCTGGACCTATGGCATCTTCGCTCGAGATGTTGAGAGGTTGGCGGCTGGACTTTTGACACGCGGGATTGGCCAGGGCGATCGGGTGCTGATCCATCTCGACAATTGCCCGGAACTTCTGCTTGCCTGGTATGCCTGCGCGCGCATCGGCGCGGTCGGGGTGACAACAAACGCCCGGTCCTCCGCCGACGAGCTGAGTTACTTCGCCGAACATGCGCGGGTTTCTGGCGCTATCACTCAGCCCGCCTTCGCCGATTTGGTGGCCAAGTGTGTACCGATGAACTGCTGGTTGGCCGTGACCAACCACGATGCTGGTCTCCCCGCTGACCCGGGGAGACGTCCAGCATTGGTCGAATCCTTCGACGCCTTGCTTGGTGACCCGGCGACCGTGCCGTCGCGCCCAGCGGACCCGATGGCGTCGGTTGGGATTCAATATACATCGGGCACCACTTCCAGACCAAAAGGCGTGGTGTGGACCCATGCCAACGCGCTTTGGGGCGCGCGGGTCAACGCGGCGCACGAGGACTTGCGAGCGGAGGACGTACATCTCGTTTATCTGCCGCTGTTCCACACCAACGCCCAAGCCTATTCGGTGTTGGCCGCGCTTTGGGCCGGCGCGACCGCGGTGCTGCTGCCAAGGTGGTCGACCAGTCGGTTCTGGGATCTTTCGGTGAAGTACAAATGCACCTGGACCTCGATGATCTGGTTCTGTCTCAACGCTTTGGCCGAGGCACCCGCGCCGGAACGGCATTTCTATCGGCTCTGGGGCAATGGGATGTGCTCGCCGCCGCAAGACGAGAGGTTTGGGGTAAAAACCCTCGGCTGGTGGGGCATGACCGAGACTATCTCCCACGGTGTCGTCGGACACACACATCTCGAAAACCGGTCGATGGCGATTGGTAAGCCGGCGCCGGAATATGGCGTGGCGATCCATCGCGACGATGGGTCCTTGGTGGAGCCGGGGGAGACGGGGAACCTGAAGATTCTTGGGGTGCGAGGCGTGTCCCTGTTCAAGGAATACCTCGACAATACCGAGGCGACCGACGGCGCCTATGATGCGAACAGCTGGTTTAATACCGGCGACCAGGTGACCTTGCACGAGGATGGTTTCATAGGCTTCTCCGGCCGCGACAAGGACATGTTGAAGATCGGTGGCGAGAATGTCGCGGCGGCGGAGATCGAGCGGGTCCTCATGGAATTGCCGGAGGTCGCCGAGGTCGCGGTCGTTGCCCGTAAGCACAAGATGCTGGACGAGGAACCGGTGGCGCTTTTGCTGGTCCACGGGGGACCGGACGCGGTCGACGCGGGATTGCTGGACCGGGCCCAAGCGGCGTGCCGGGCGAAACTCGCTGATTTCAAGGTCCCGGCGGAGTTTCGGGTAATGGAAGCGTTCCCCCGTTCGACCTTGGAGAAGATCGCCAAGGCGCAACTGCGGACGATGTTGGATGATGAGCGGACCCAATGAGAAAAAGCACCCCCATCGGTGATGCCATCGCGCTTATCCTGCTCGGTGATGTTTTGGCGGTGTAGGGCTGAGGCACCAACGCCGTACCGGAACAATTTCTGACAGGTTCACAGCAATGATTTGTGGAAACCGAAACATCCAAAAATCTTACGCTAGTCTATGCCGGTGGCATCGGCGATGGCAAGGACCGAGGGTTAAACCGACTTGGCTCCGAAAAGCTGTTGAAGCGGATCATCGGCGGCCATTACGGTCCGATCCCGGCGATCGAGAAACTGGCGGTAAAGAACAAGATCGAGGCCTGTAATCGGTTGGAAGGCGTGATCACGCATCTTTACCGCGATATCCCGGCGAGCAAGCCGGGCACTCTGTCCGAGGTCGGTCTCGATGCTGTTGTAGCCCCGCGGATTGAGGGCGCCAAGGTCAATAAGGCGGCGGTCAAAGATATCGTCGAGTTGGTCACACTGAACGGTTAGGAAACCTATTCTTCAAGGGGTTTTCCATCGACGTGGTATGCATACGCGGCACCACCACGGATCAGATCGGCAATGTCGCGGTCGTGAAAGAGCTGCTGAGTCTGGGAACCATGGCCATGGCGGCGTATAATTCCAGTGGCATTGGCATCTACCAGGCGGAGCGGG
>JAPKDN010000442.1 GCA_028822575.1 Alphaproteobacteria bacterium
AAATTGTAATGATAATGCGCCTGCCGCCACTCAACGCTCCTACGGCATTTGAATTCGCAGCCCGACTTGGCGGCTTTGTCGGCGCCTCAGGTGAACTGAGCGTCACTCCTGCCGCCGTCAGCCACCATGTTAAATCGGCAGACGCCCACTTGGGAGTTCTGCTTTTTCGACAACTGCCTCAGGGATTGAAACTTACCGAAGCCGATCAGGAACTCTTGCCATAGGTATCGAGAGGGCTCTCGCATTTCCCTCGTGGTGTGGGCGCCCCTAGTGGAGGGGAACTCAGCGGCAAACTGACTGTTAGTGAAGTTCTTTCGCTTGCTGCACTTTGGCTTGTTCCTCGTCTCGGCTCGTTCATCAAGGCCTTTCCAGACATCCAAATTCAAATCTTGGTCGCCAGAGTTGCGCGTGACCTTAATCTTGGCAAGGCGGATATGCGAATTGCCTAATGAGCAGGCAACTTCCTGGGCCTCAAATAGCACCTTCTGATGCGGGATATAGTCTTCCCTGCCTGCGCTCCAAGTTTACTAAACAATAAACCTTTAAGGCGGTTCTCAGACATTTGTAGCCATACGCTTTTACATGACATTGATATAGATCAGGGTGACCCAACGATTACTTGGCAACGATGGTTTCGTGATGCCGAAGTGGCCAAGGCTAAAGTTGTGGCGCATGTTGAATTCAATGGTTTAATATTCGTCACTGAAGTCGCCGAACGTGGTAAAGGTATTTCTTTAGGTCGCATGTCGCTGGTGCGCGATCATTTGGCGACGGGACGACTGGTTCGTCCTTTTAAAATTTCTCGATAAGCCGATTACGTCTATTATTTAGTTACCACAATAGCAGTTGCCGAGCACCCCCGCGTCCGAGTGTTTATCGATTGGTTGAATCGACAGGTCCAAGATGGCAGTGTATTCGATTAGCAGTTCACGTATTGAATAGACCTTGTGTATTTGATCTATGTCTCATCATGGCACGAAAGAGACCAGCGGATTGTGGTCAGGGATGTCTGAAGATCGCTTGGATATCAGACTTGATCTTCGTGGACACATAGGTCGCCTTATGAGCCCGAGCGGTATTTTCGGGCCGGCGCACAGCTCGCTCCCCAGTCCTAAAAATGAGATACGAAGGCAAACGAACTGCTTATTGAAGAGTTCTCCTCCTGGCACGTTCGAGACCAATGGATTGCCGCTGGGAATGTAACGAAATCACCTGATAGCGGAAACCGGTCGTCCAGCGCCAAAAGTCTCAAGGTGACCCAGATGGTCACAACACAGCCCGCATCCAGCCTTGCGCGCCTATTCTGGAAGTGGCGCCGATCTCAAATCTTCCGATACCCGGACAATATTTATTACCTTGTCTGGTATCTTGGGGTCTTTAAAATCACGATGTGACCCCCGTCCATTTCTTCCAGGGCACTGGCGTTCCCGCTCGCACCACTAACAGGGCAGACCCACTGACCTTCGCCATAAGACTCCCCCGTGCGGCCGAGCGAAATCGACAAACCATCATCGTCATGCAGCGCTGGTGTGTCACCGGCGCCGGCTCGCCAGCTTTTGTCCGATAGCTCCAGAACAAGCGAAGAGATGATCCGCGCAGCTATCCGGGGATTGAACCGGCGGTCGACCAGTCCCGTCCGCGTGAAATAACCCCGATCGGCATCATCGAATGTATCGAGAATAACCTCGATACCATGACCGACCCCCGCGATGAGGGCCTTGGCGAACCGTTCCGCGTTGGCGATCTCATCTGGAAAGGTCTGTGCTGGGCTGGCATCATTGGATTTGACATAGAGAAACCCACGAGAACCGGTTGCCCGAGAAAAAGCGCCCAGCGTCCGCGCGGCGGTCCATGGGGAAATGCTTCGGGAAATCGTGAATTGAAAACCAGCGACCAGACCCGAGTTCTTCGCAAGGAACGCACCAAGTTCTTCTGTCTCTTCGAGCGTGAATCCGTGGCTAATCAGGTGGTTGAACCGCCCGCCCGAATGTTTCGCTGCATCCTGGCGGTTGACTCGCGACAGAATAATCGGAAGGCCGGTTTCGTCTTTCAGCGCGCGCAACTCCGGTGTCAGGGCAGCAATAGCGCCCCAATCAACAACCAATTCCAACTGAAAAACACTGTCCCGGCATTCCGTGAGCAGCTTGATGTCCGCCGGGCCAGGCAACCCGTAGCGGTAGACGTGGAACTGATGGCCCACATCGCACATCAAGCTCATCCGCCGCCGCGTTAGCGGGTCCAACAGATCTTGAATAGGGACGCGCATCCCGCGCAGACCCATTTCCCACATCGCCATGACCGGATAGTCGTTCCGCGCTTTCTTGCGCCGAAATTCGTCCACTGCGCCAGATGGCGCCACGACCATTTCTTCCGCCCAGGCGTGGCGCATATCGACATAGACGCCGGTCAACTGACTAGTCTTAGTATGGGGTCTCGATACCACGGCGGGGGCTTGATCGGCGCCGTCCGCCAGACAGATGCCATAACTGCGGTGATAGTGCGCCACGTGGCCGGTTTCATGGATTTCAAGGGTGATATGCCCGAGTTTCGCGGTGTCGTTCCGGCCCTGTTGATCACCTCCGTCGATACGATACATCTCGGAATAATCATGACGCACGAAGCAAGTAGAAGGGACGATGTAATATTCCGTATCACCAATAACGTCATACCAGAAGTTATGCACATGCGCGGAAAACAGCGCCTCGGGCCGGTAGCGCTGGATGAGCGCCAACAGCCAGCCCCGACCCGGCTCGTCTATATTGTCATAGCTCTCCGGCTCATCCGCCCGTGATACATAGACCGGATAGTGACTGAACATGAACGTCCGAACATCGGCATTGTCCCCGAGGTCGGCCTCCAACCAGGCCGCCTGCTCCGCTTCGGCGGGGTCGCCGGAATTGATCAGCGATGAATTCAGTATAATGAAATGGCAGGTCTCGAAATCGAACGAATAGTAATCTTCGCCAAAATGTTCACGGTACAACGCTATATGATTGCTATTCACCATCCCCGCTGGCATCCATGTCACCGGCTTATCGCCAATATCATGGTTGCCTGGCATGAGGTGCAGGGGCGCCTCGAGTTTCGCTGAGAGTTGATGAAATTTCGTTGCGGCATCGACGAAGCTGGGCAGTTCCGGCACCGGGTTTACCATGTCTCCCAGATGGATCGTAAAGGCCGGAGCAGTCTGATTGACTTGGCTGAAAATGTGACGCGCGCGAGGATTAGCCTTGGCGTTGGCCTCATAAGGCGACGCGGAAAAATCTTCTTTTTCGTTTACGTGCGTATCGGAGACCAGCGCGATTTTGAAAAGCACTTTTCCTGACGGGCGTTTGTTCATTGTGAGCACCAGAGGGTCATTTTCAATTATTTCTACGTTGTCACGATACGTGATCTGACCGATTTAGTGGAATTATTCTGCGGTCTTGGAACCACTGTTTTGGACGGCGGCCGTGAAATGGGGAGTGGCTTTGCAGATGAAAGGCCTCGTGTCGCCTGGCTTCTTATATCCAACGCTCGCGGTCCCGGGCGGACAGTGGCGCTATCGTTTTGAAATGGGCTGTGGATCGGAATGTCTTTGATTGGTTTGTCAGTTTCACCGAGGTGGTAGTTCCATGTTGGGGGAACGAACCATGGCTCAAACACCGTCCACGAAGGATTTTGTTATCTGCGCCTGGGCCATTGAGGCTGCCTTATCCAAGCGCATTAAATTTCTAGTAGGCGTGTATTAGACACTAGTAAATTAATCTGGTGTCACGTAAACGTAGTTTATGGTATGTTTATCAATTGATATTTTGATATAAGTAAAGAAACAAAAAGGAGAAGAAGCCTGAACTTAAGACTCTTAATC
>JAPKDN010000443.1 GCA_028822575.1 Alphaproteobacteria bacterium
CCAGATCGAGGTTTGTTACGAGACACCGGGAAAGGAACTTATCCAGGACGGTGCTACGGGCGAAATTCTTGGTGTACGGGCGTTATGCGATGGAAAGCCTGTCACCGTGAAGGCGCGCAAGGGCGTGGTTTTGACCTGCGGTGGGTTTGAGAACAATCAAGAGATGATCCGTAACTATTTGCCCGGCGTCCCTTATTGCTACACCTCTGGTAGCCCGTACAATGAGGGCGATGGCATCACCATGGGGCTCTCTGTCGGTGCGGACCTGTGGCATATGAATAATTATGCGGGTCCGTCGATGGCGCTAAAAGTGGAGGAAATTCCGACATCGTTGTCGATGCAAGCGTTGCATTATAGCAAGGAAATTTTGGGTGGTGTCATCGTTGTCGGCCCTGATGGTAGGCGTTTCACTGATGAAAAATTTAAGACCCGTCATGGAAAGGTTCCTGCGCATGGAACTTGGAAATCACTAATCACGCCATGCCCCATGCATATGATTTTTGATCAAACCCATATGATGGCGGGGCCGATATATGACGGACATCCAAGCCACGGCTGGACGCAAGTTGTTGAGCAATACGAGTGGAGCAAAGACAACAGCGTCGAGCTGGAAAAAGGTTGGATTACGAAAGCGGATACCTTGGCCGAACTGGCAACGCAAATTGGCATGGACGGTGAAAGTCTATCGGAGACCGTATCGCGTTGGAACGCATTCGCAACGTCGGGCGAAGATGAAGAGTTTGGCCGAACCCGAATGCTGACGGCACTGGGTGACGGCCCCTATTACGCGGTTGAAATGTCTCCCTCCATGCTGAATACGCAAGGGGGACCGCGACGTAATGAGAAGGCGCAGATTGTACGCCCGGACGGAATACCTATCCCGCGTCTATACAGTGCTGGTGAGTTGGGTTCGATTTACAGCTACCTCTACCAAGGGACGGGTAATATTGGCGAGTGTTTGGCCTTTGGCCGTATCGCTGCCCGGCACGTGGTTGCTGAGACTGAGTGGCAGTAAAGATTGACGGGTCACGAATTTAATAAGGGACTGCCTAATCCAATTGATGAACCCCTTCGGGCGGATCAGAACGTATGTCGTGATCGCTAGATTGTGTGAGTGTCTACGCCAAGCTCTTGTATATCAGATTGAGGCCGACCCCGAGCAAGGCGATGAACAGTACTCGCTGGAAGCCCGTCTGAGATATACGGTTTCGCAGCCATGTCCCAACAGCTACGCCGATAAGGGCTGGCATCAGTGCTGCGGTGGACAGCAGTATCTCGTCACTTGCCAAAATCTGGTTGGTGGCGAGTGTGACGAATAATACGCCCATGCTGGTGAGTGCCACGGCCCCCATCGATGCGACAAATAGGTTCTTGTCTATCCGCAAAGCCACGAAGTAGACGATGATCGGGGCGAGCATGACCGTAGCACCACCGATTATTCCCATGCCACCCGCAGCGATGGGATTGAGCCATTTCTGGGTTCTATTGGGAATGGCCCAGTTCTTGGGGATGAACGGCAGGGGGCTTAGGATGACAACAAATAGGCCGATCGCAAGGGCGATGGTCTCCGACGGTGCTGTGACGAGAATTTGCGCGCCGATTGCTGATCCGATGGCGAGTGCCAGAAGGAACGGCCAATAACGATGCATGACGTCACCAAAATGGCCACCTTGGAACAGTAGCCAAAAATTGGTAACGATCACTGGCATCAAAGTGAGAGAAGCCGCGATGGTGGGCTCCACTGCACCTACCATGATCGGGACCGCCACCGCCGGCAATCCGCCGCCGACCACGCCTTTGACGAGGCCGGCGATTAGGAATGCTAACGTGATCGTGAGTATCGCGTCTTGGCTAAGCCCGAAGTCGGGCACTTAGACCGGCGTGCCTTTCGGAAATTCTGGCGCTCGCTTCTCAAGGTGAGACTTCAAGCCTTCCTTCACTTCCGATCCCGCAAAGGCCAACATCTCCAGCGCTGTCGAGGCGTCGTAGGTTGGGCCCATCATCCGATACCAGTTGTTGAGTGCGTATTTTGTCCAGCGAATGGCGGCGGGTGCACCGTTTGCCAGACGTTGCGCAATTTCAAGAGATTTAGCTTCGAGGTCCTCGTCTTCGACACAGAGTGAGACCAGCCCATATTTTTCAGCATCCTCACCGGACACTGGCTCATTCAACATCAGCAAGTATTTCGCTTTCGCCATGCCGCAGAGTAACGGCCAGCAGATCACTGCGTGATCGCCCGCGGGCACCCCAAGACGCACATGGCCGTCAACAATTTTGGCCGCCTTACCGGCAATTGAGATATCCGCTAACATGGCGACAACGAGCCCGGCACCGACGGCGACACCGTTGATCGCGGAGATCACCGGTTTGTTGCAATCTATAACGTTGTACACAAGATCGCGCGCTTCCTTCCATGCCTGGATGCGCTGGGTTTCGTCCTTGATGTTGGCTTCGATCATGCCAAAATCTCCGCCGGAGGAGAACGCTTTGCCCGCACCCGTCACGATGACGGCGTCGACGTCGGGGTCGAGATCAATGTCCTTCCAAATATAGGTGAGCTGATTGTGACCCTTGGCATCGAGCGAATTGTAGGTCTTTGGATTGTTGAAAGTGATCCGCAATACGCGGTCAATCGGGAAGTCGATATCAAAAGAATCGTATTTTGCATAACGGTCGGACATGATTGTCTCCTCGGAATTCGAACCTGGGTTAATAATTAGGCGGCGGAGAGTGGAAAGCGAGGTGGTTACGCTTGAATTAGTCACGTAATTGACGTTGAACCAGGCTTGGTTAATTCATGCTTCGTGTTGCAGAAGCAGACCGAAAATGAAATTGGAGAGTTTTATGCCAGACGACAAAAAGACCGCCCTCATCATCGGCGCGACCGGCGTCATCGGCAAAACATTGACCCAATGGCTGGGCGGCCGGGATGATTGGTCGGTGGTTGCGGTCTCGCGGAGGGAACCGGATTACGAATTCGTGGGCACGCATGTTTCCGCCGACCTGTTCGATCGTGCGGATTGCGATATTAAGTTGGGTGCACTTTCGTATGTGACGCATCTTTATTACACCGCCTATACGGACCGACCGAGCTGGGCCGAACAATGTGCTCCCAATGCCGAAATGTTCGAGAATGCCCTTGTTGCTGTTGAGGATGGCGGCGCGCCGTTGCGCCGGGTTGTCTTAATGCAGGGCACAAAGTATTACGGCTGCCATCTCGGCCCGTTCAAAACGCCGGCGCGCGAGGACGACCCCCGCCATCTGCCGCCAAATTTCTATTTCAACCAACAGGACCGGATGGAGACGCTGCGCCGGGGCAAGGATTGGTCCTGGGTGTGTCTGCGTCCGCACACGGTGTGCGGGCAAGCAGTTGGCATGCCACTCAATTTATTGTCTGTCATCGCCGTTTATGCCGCGCTTTCGAAGGAGATGGGCTTACCGCTTCGTTGGCCGGGGAAGGCGTTGGCCTTTCGCAAGATGTTCCAGCTGACAGATGCGGGTCTTTTGGCATCTGCCGCCGAATGGTCAGGTTCGGCGCCAGACGCGGTGGACCAAGCATTCAACATCACCAACGGCGACTATTTCCGGTGGGAGCAATTGTGGCCAAAGATCGCGGCGGTATTCGGTATGGAACCGGGGCCGGTGCAAACTGTCGACCTGTCACGGATGATGGCGGATAAGGAGCCGTTGTGGCAGTCGATGGTCGCAAAATACGGCCTGCAACCGACAGTGTTCGCGGATGCGGCTAATTGGGCGTTCGGTAATTACGTGCTTGGCAACGAATGGGACGTCATGTCCGACACGCTGAAGGCCCGTAAAGCAG
>JAPKDN010000444.1 GCA_028822575.1 Alphaproteobacteria bacterium
CACCAGCACCCTCCAGCGATTTGTCTCCATCCATGCCTCGGTCCACAACCATCTCAATAACAAGCGCCACCTGAACCGCCACGAAACTTTCAAACAAGACCGCGCCACTGGTTTGGCCGAATGGCGACATCTCACCGCTTAAGATTCAATAGCTCGAGCGTTTCTCAGGCCTTTAAAATTGATCTGACAATGTCTGGCCGCTTGCTACACCACAAAGTCGCCGCCTAATATCAACCAACAAGATAGGCCAAATCCTCCGCTGAGCCTCAGCCCCACCGGTCTCAAATGTTACGATGACGCACAATCACATACATCATGGCACCTAAGAATAGCGCAGCCATGATGTACCAAGTTAGCGCGTAGACCAGATGCGGGTTTCGGAAGCTGAGGATGGTCAGGCCGCCTCGCGGCCACTTGTTGGCGTCGCCCATATGGTCCGCATCGATGAAGTACGGCGCAGCATCCTTTAGGCCAGCATGCTCGGAGAGGGCATGCACATCCCGTGAATACCATCTGCCCGCCTGGGGATCGTTGCTCTCCAGAAGTGTCCCGCCCGGTTCTGAGATCCTAAACAGGCCCTCGATCCGCAGCACGCCCACAGGCTTCGTAATCTCCGCCGTTGTAATGCCCGGCAGAACGAACCCACGATTCACCCATACATGGCCCCTATCCGTCTGCAATGGAGTCATTAGCCAATAGCCTAGCCCGATATCAGTGACAGCTTTCACCGGATAAGAGAGGTCCTGGCGGTAGACGCCCTCTATAAAAACTCGAAGATAGGCATGATCATCAGCGGAAACCCCGTCTGACGGCGGCGCAACTGGAGCATTGGAGGCACGAGTCTCGATTGCCTCGATCAAGTCGAGTTTCCAGTCCAGGCGGCGCATCTGCCAGTTACCCAGCCCAACAAGCGTGACGAACAAAGCTGTCGCCAGAACGAGAAGCGTTACGTCGAACCAGAAGGGCCCGTTTGCGCCAGTGCGCCCGCTCACAGCTAGTTGCGAACACGCTCGATCTGTTCATGCGCAGGCATCATGTTCTCTTCCAGATGAAGCATGATCCAGATTGAACCCGCCAGAATGATCACCAGCAGCATGATGGTGAAGACCATAGACATGGCCTGCCAGCCTTGCTCAGCCCTGACGTCAACGTGGAGGAAATAGTGGACATGAACCAGGACCTGCGCCGCCCCTGTGAAAAAGATAACCGCCAGCGCCAGCAACAAGTTGTCGGTGGCGACGGACAGAACCATCCAGAACGGAATGACGGTCAGCGCCACCGAGAGCGCGAACCCAATTAAATAGGATTTGTAGGAGGCCTGCGCCTCGTATGACCCTTCGCTCATAGTAGGACCCCGGTTAGGTAGACGAAGGAAAAAACGCCGATCCAGACAAGATCGAGAAAATGCCAGAACAAGCTAAGACATGTGACGCGTCGACGGTTCTCGGGGGTGAGGCCGTGCTTGTTCAATTGCGCCAGCAGTACGCACAGCCAGATGCAGCCGAATGTCACATGCAGGCCGTGGGTTCCGACCAAAAGAAAGAAGGAGGACAAAAAGGCGCTGGCCATGGGGGTTGCGCCGAGATTCCAAAAATTGGTGAACTCGTGTAGTTCCAACACCAGAAAGCCGAGACCAAACAGGCCCGTCACCACCAGCCACAGAAGAAGGCCGCGAAGATTACCTTCCCGCATCTGAATCATGCCAAAACCATAGGTAATGGATGAAAACAGCAGCATAAAGGTAGATACAAGGACCATTTCTATATCAAAGAGATCGACTGGCGCGGGGCCAGCAGCATAGCTTTGGCCTAACACCGCGTGAACGGCGAAGAGTATCCCAAAGATCAGGCTGTCACTCATTAGGTAGAGCCAGAAGCCGAGAACCGTCCCCGTGTCATGATGATGGCCGTCCTCACCACTGTGCGCCTCTTCGACAACAAAGAACTCAAGCGGCTCCAATGCAGCTGATCCGGTCTCTCTCGGTATTTCTGTTCCCTCGATGGACATCGCCACTACTCCGCCGGCTCTGCGCGGGTCGGTGTCCGCGCTGCTTCAATCTCACGTACCTCTTCGGCCGGGATATAGAAGTCACGATCATAGTTGAAGGTATGGCCGATGCTGTAGGCGATGGACCCAACGAATGTCAGCGCTGCCAACCACCAGATATGCCAAACGAGCGCAAAGCCTAGCACCGTTACAATCGCCGAAACGATAACACCGGTCGCCGTATTGCGGGGCATATGGATCGGCACATAGCCTTCGGTTAACCGCCGGAAGCCATATTGTTTCATGTGGGTCCAAGCGTCGAGTTCGTAGACACGCGGTGTGAAAGCAAAATTGTAGTAAGGCGGCGGCGAGGATGTCGACCATTCGAGCGTTCGCCCGTTCCAAGGGTCGCCTGTCGTATCCCGTAACTCCTCTCGTCGACGGATTGAAACGTATATTTGTACGAGGAACGCACCAATACCCGCCGCAATAAACAAAGCGCCGATGGCGGCAGTCAGAAAGAAGCCAGCATAGATGGTGTCCTCAAACTGGCTTAGCCGACGGGTCACCCCCATAAGGCCCAGGACGTAGAGAGGCATGAAGGCAAGGTAAAAGCCAATGACCCAGCCCCAGAAGCTGACCTTGCCCCAGAACGGGTCAAGCCGGAATCCAAACGCCTTTGGAAACCAAAAGTTGATCCCGGCGAATATACCAAAAATTACTGCGCCTATAATGACATTGTGGAAATGGGCAACAAGAAATAGGCTATTGTGCAACACATAGTCTGCCGGCGGCACCGCCAACAAAACTCCGGTCATTCCACCGATGACGAAGGTCAGGATGAAGGCGATCACCCATAACATTGGCACATCATAGCGGATTCGTCCTTTGTACATCGTGAAGAGCCAGTTGAAGAGCTTGGCTCCCGTCGGAATTGAAATGACCATCGTCATAATAGCGAAGAAGGAGTTAACGTCGGCGCCGGCACCCATAGTGAAAAAGTGGTGCAACCAAACGATGTAGGCAAGGATCATAATCACGCAGGTAGCGTAGACCATGGAGGTGTAACCAAAGAGCCGCTTGCTCGTGAATGTCGGCACCACCTCAGAAAATATGCCGAAGAGTGGTAAGGTCAGGATGTAGACTTCTGGATGGCCCCAGATCCAGATGAGGTTGACGTACATCATCGGATTACCACCCAATTCATTGGTGAAGAAATGGGTGCCGAGGTAACGGTCAGCCGTCAGGAGAGCCAGGGTCGCCGAAAGTACCGGGAATGTGGCCACAATCAACACGTTCGTGCATAGCGTCGTCCAGCAGAAGATCGGCATCTTCATCCAGGTCATGCCCGGCGCACGCATCTTCACTAGCGTGACGAGCAAGTTGATACCAGACAGAGTCGTTCCGATGCCAGCTATGTTGAGCGACCAGAGATAGTAGTCCATCCCCACACCCGGACCGTATTTCAGTCCCGAAAGCGGTGGATACGCTAACCATCCCGCGGTTGAGAACTCGCCAACGAACAGCGAGACCATGACGAGGATAGCCCCCGAGGCCGTTAGCCAGAAGCTAAGATTGTTCAGAAACGGGAACGCGACGTCTCGCGCGCCAATCTGCAGTGGCATCACGAAGTTCATGAAACCTGTGACAAACGGCATCGCCACAAAGAAAATCATGATCATCCCGTGCGCACTGAAGATCTGATCATAGTGGTGAGGTGGAAGATACCCCTCAAACCCCGCCGAGGATAGCGCTTGATGCGCGCGCATCAAAAGGGCGTCGGCAAAGCCGCGGAGCAACATCACTACCCCGAGGACCATATACATGATCCCG
>JAPKDN010000445.1 GCA_028822575.1 Alphaproteobacteria bacterium
CACCTGCCGCCGGGTGCGGCGCAGCCGCGCGATGAGCGCGGGCGATCCGGCGATGATGCGTTTACGCAGCTGCGGCACGCCCAGGTTCTCGAACCGGAAAACGTGGTACGCGATGCGCTTGCGGTGCGGCGCGCCGGGGCGGGTGAACTACACGGTTGTTGGCGACAACGGTGAATGGCGCCGATCGACTGGAGCAACTCGGCAAGGAGATCGCCCCGAACAAGGATGTGGTTTGTTGGTGAGTGGAGAGACCGGAGAGACAGCGGGAAGTGGGTTCGCGTTCGAGGACGCCGGAGTGTTTGACACTTGGGGGCGCGAATCCCAGTTATCCATCAAAAGATTGCTGAGCTGAACTACCGTCCACTAAAGCACCATCGCTTGATCTCTGAGGACAAATTTCTGAATCTTGCCCGTCGATGTCTTCGGCAACTCACAGAACACCACTGTCCTGGGGATCTTATAGCCGGCCATCATCTCGCGGCACCAGGTAATCACGTCTTCCTCAGTCAGCCCTTCCTGTCCCGGCGCTACGGTCACGAAGGCACAGGGTGTTTCGCCCCATTTCTTGTCCGGGCGCGCGACCACGGCGGCTTCCATGATCTTGGGATGCTTGTACAGCGCCTCCTCGATCTCAAGCGATGAGATGTTCTCCCCGCCAGAGATAATGATGTCCTTGGATCGATCCTTGACCTCGGCATAACCATCGCCATGCATCACCGCCAGATCGCCGCTGTGAAACCAACCATGAGCGAAGGCTTCGCTGGAGGCCTTGAGGTTCTTCAAATATCCCTTCATCACCGTGTTACCACGGATCCAGATCTCCCCGATGGTTTCGCCATCGGCGGGCACGTCTTGTTGGCTGTCCGGATTAACCACGCGAAAGCCTTCCAGGGTCGGATAGCCCACCCCCTGGCGGGCCATGCGCGAGGCCTTGGCGTCAAGTTCCAGCCCGTCCCATTCCGGCGGCCAAGCGCAAATTCCTGACGGGCCATAGGTCTCGGTCAGGCCGTAGAGATGCAGAACCTTAAAACCTAAGCGTTCCATCGAAGCGATTACCGCGCTCGGCGGTGCCGCGCCGCCGGTGGCGATCTGGACCGAGTGGCTGAACGCGCGCTTCACCTCATCCGGCGCATGAACCAGCATGTTCAACACCACGGGCGCGCCACACATATGGCTAACTTTGTGGTCGCCGATTAGCTTGAAGATCAACGGCGGGTCAACCGCGCGCAAACAGACATGAGTGCCGCCAACCGCCGTTACCGCCCAGGTGAAGGTCCAGCCGTTGCAATGGAACATTGGCAGCGTCCACAGGTACCGGGTCGCCGAATCCATGCCAAAGGCGATGACATTGCCCATGGCGTTCAGGAACGCACCGCGATGATGGAACACCACCCCCTTGGGATTACCCGTGGTCCCTGAGGTGTAGTTCAGCGCCATCGACTCCCACTCGTCGACCGGACGGGCCCACGGATCGTCCGCGTCACCCTCGGCCAGGAAAGCCTCGTATTCGGTCTCCCCGATCAACTCACCACTGATCGCCAGGATGTCGTTGATGCCAACCACGGGCGGCGGCGCATCCATCTGGCCAAGCGCATCGACCATGAGCGACGAGAATTCCCGGTCCACCAACACCAATTTGGCCTCGCCATGCTCCAGGATGAACTTGATATTGGCTGGGTCGAGCCGGTAGTTGAGCGCGTTCAGTACCGCGCCGGCCATGATCACCCCATAATGGGCCTCCAGCATCGCAGGGGTATTCGGCGCGATGATCGAGACCACGTCACCGCGCTTGATCCCACGGCGTGTCAGCGCCGAGGCCATGCGCCGGCTCCGACTCAGAAGCTCGGCATAACTCATGCGCAAATCGCCATGGATCACCGCGACCTTGTCGGGCCAGGTGCCGGCGGCGCGTTCCAAAAAGTCGGTCGGCGTCAAAGCCGTGTGATTGGCTCGGTTGGCGGCGAGGCCGTCCTCATATATCGTCATATCCGGTCTTTCCGATGCCACACTGGCTGATTTCATCAGATGATTTGTATACCGTCATGAAGCATCCGGCAAAGCTCTGATAAAGACCTTGGGAGAGGCAGGCACGATGATCCAGATTGATCTTTTTTCTGACGTTGTGTGCCCCTGGTGTTTCATCGGCAAGCGAAGGCTTGAACAGGCAATTGCGGCACGCCCAGAACAACACGTCGTGATCCGATGGCGAACCTTTCAGCTCAATCCGGACATGCCGCGCGACGGAATGCTTCGCCAGCATTATGTCGAAGCGAAGTTCGGCGGGCCGGAGCGGGCAGACCAGATCTACTCCAGCATCCGAGACGCCGGCGAGGCGGTGGGCCTGCCCTTCGCCTTC
Organism: Alphaproteobacteria bacterium; assembly: GCA_028822575.1. Next base: position 2,357 of record JAPKDN010000445.1, read on the forward strand.
GAAAAGATTGAACGCGTACCGAACACCGTTACCGCACATCGGCTGATCTATTGGTCGACCACTCAGGAAAAGGCGGATCCGGTGGTTGAAAACCTTTTCCGCGCCTACTTCTTCGAAGGACGTGACATCGGTTCCATCGATGTGTTGTCCAAGATCGCCACGGAGAGTGGGCTTGATGGCGATACCGCCAAGGAGTTTCTCCGCTCGGAACACGGCAGGGCCGAAGTCGCGGCCGAGAGCCGATACGCCTACGAGAACGGGATTACAGGGGTTCCTTGCTTCATCTTCAATCGCCGCTACGCGATCGCTGGCGCGCAGGAGCCCGAAGCGTTCTTTCCGCTTTTTGATCTGGAACCGGAGGATATCACCGACGCGGCGGACTGAGGGTTATGCCGGCAAGGCTCTCAAGCCGCGATCGCCGCCAGATCCCTCATTAGTCGAGACAGGCCCCGCACCCGTTCTTCAGCTTTCTGCCAAGCCTTTCGATAGACCAGTTTGTGGTCGGGACGCATTTGCGCGGCGCCGCGCTGACGACCAAGAAAGTCGACCAAACCCGATGGGTTATTAAAATCGTCGTTCCGAAACGAGATAACCGCGCCACGAGGGCCCGCGTCGACCTTATCGACACCCGCCGCCTTGCAGAACTGTTTAATCGCGATCACCTTCAGCAGATTATCCACCTCGGCGGGGACCGTGCCAAACCGGTCGGTCAACTCGGCGCCGAAGGCCTCGATTTCGTTCTGATCCGCCAGTTGGGCGACTCGCCGATAGATGCCCAGGCGCACGGTTAGGTCAGGGACATAGGTGTCAGGGATCAGAACCGGGGTGCCAAGCGCAATTTGCGGTGTCCATTGCTCCACAACCTCCTCGGTGACAAAGCCATCCTCGCGAGCGGTACGCACGGCCTCTTGAAGCATGTGTTGATAGAGCTCGATCCCAACTTCTTTAACCTGTCCGGACTGTTCCTCACCCAGCAAATTACCCGCGCCGCGAATGTCCATGTCATGACTGGCGAGGCTGAAGCCAGCGCCGAGGCTATCCAAGGTTTGCATGACCTCCAACCGGCGCTTGGCAGTCGTGCTCAGCACCTTGGTAGGATGCGTCGTGAGATAGGCATAGGCGCGGGTTTTAGAGCGACCGACCCGCCCTCTTAGCTGGTAGAGCTGTGCTAGGCCGAACATATCGGCGCGGTGCAGTATAATGGTATTGGCATTGGGAATATCGAGGCCCGATTCAACGATATTCGTGCTGAGCAGCACATCGAAGGCGCCATCGCAGAATGCCGTCATAACATCCTCCAGCTCGCTTGGCGCCATCCGGCCATGCGCAGTGCCGATCCGGGCGTCCGGTACAAGCTTGCTGAGACGATCGTACACCCGGGCCATGTCGTCGACCCTGGGGCAAACATAGAAGGTCTGCCCTCCCCGGTTGCGTTCGCGCTGGATCGCCTCGCGGAT
>JAPKDN010000446.1 GCA_028822575.1 Alphaproteobacteria bacterium
TTATATCGGTCAGGGCTTGTCGGAACGCGCCTTGGCTTGCTTTCGAAGTGTTTTGCAAATCGAACCGCGTCATACCCAGGCGCACAATAATCTTGGCGCGGCGTTTCAAGCCCTTGGCGACTTGGACTCCGCCGCATAGAGCTATTCGGCGCTGTTGATTTCAAGCCGACCACGGCGAAGCCCATTTTAATCGCGGCAATACCTTGGCGAGAAAACGTGAGTACGCGGAGGCGATTACGAGATTCGGATACTCTTTATGATTCAAGCCTGATTATGCCGAAGCTCACAATAACCTGGGTAGTGCGTTAAAGGAGGTTGGGGAGCTAGACAAGGCGGTTGAAAGTTACCGTCGGGCGTTGGAGTACAAGTCGGATTATGCCGACGCTCATAATAATCTTGGGAACGCGCTCAAGGCGACGGGCGAATTGGCGTTGTCGATCGAGCACTATCGCAGCGCGCTAAAAGGTCAACGAAACCTGGCGGAAATTCATACCAACCTCGGTAGCGCGCTGAGGGAGGAGGGGAATTTAGCGATGGCCATCGACCATTATGGCCTCGCGTTAAGCATCAAACCCGACCATGTGACCGCCCACGGTAATCTCGGCAACGCTCTTCAGGAAAATGGAGATCTGGCGACCGCGATCCGATGTTATCGTCAAGCTCTTTTGATCACGCCAGGTGAAACCGAATGGTACGGATCAATCGGTAATACAGAGAAAGAACGCGGCCATGTCGCGGAGGCGCATTCTCAGTATTGTCGGGCGCGGGCCTTAAATCCGTCGAACATGGAATATTCTTATCTCGCGGGACTTTTATTGCCGAAAATCGCGGTCTCGTGCGAGGACATCGGGAACTGGCGGCACCAGTTCGAGGCGGGCATTGTCCACCTCACGGGCCTGCCGCATCGTCTGGAAGACCCGGGGACTCGTATTCCGGCGGTGGCATTCGATCTCGCCTATCATGATCGAGACGATCAGGGTTTGATGCAGGCATTGAGCCGACTATATCGTGCGAAAGCGTCAGGTTTGAACTTTGTCTCACCGCATATTTCGACTTGGGATGGTCCAAAAGGCGATCGGATCAAACTTGGAATTTGTTCCCAATATCTGGCGACCCACACAATCGGTAAACTCTACAAAGGGTTGATCGAGAATATTGATCACACGCGATTTCAGGTCACCTTGTTGCACGCGTCGAAGTCCAGTTATGATTCCGTTAGTGCTAATTTGGACACGCATGTCGACAAGGCAATGATCCTCCCGTCGGCATTGTCCGCCAAACAGGAAACCATCGCCCGCGAAGAGCTGGATGTGCTGTTTTATCCGGATATCGGCATGGCGCCGGCGACCTATTTCCTTTCGCATGCCCGCCTCGCGCCCGTTCAGGTCGTAGGCTGGGGGCATCCGGACTCGACGGGGATTGATACGGTTGACTACTTCATCTCCGCGGCAACAATCGAGCCGGACGATGGTGATGCCCACTATACCGAGCGATTGATCCGCTTCAGCCGCCTGCCCAGTTGCTATGAGCCCTTGCTGGTTCCTGATCAGGTTCCCGATCGGGCGACGTTGGGTCTACCCGAGGTAGGGACGCTATACGGCTGTCCGCAATCGCTGTTCAAGTTTCATCCCGATTTCGACCCGGTGCTTGCTAAGATTGCGGAAGGAGACCCGACCGGTCATATCGTCGTAATCGATGGGAAACAGCCCGCTTGGACGGCTTTGCTGCAAGAGCGGTGGGCCGCGTCCTTTCCCGTGCTGAACGAAAGAGTGTTGTTCGTGCCGAGACAGAATCTCGATGGATTCATGAAAATGATGTCTCATTTCGATGTGCTTTTGGACCCGATCCATTTCGGATCCGGAAATACGATGTACGAATCTCAGGTTTTCGGCACGCCAACGGTAACCTGGCCTGGGCGCTTCATGAGAGGGCGTATCATCGCTGGGGCTTATCAGCAGATGGGCGTGTCGAATGCACCGATCGCCAATTCAATTGGTGAATATGCATCGGTCGCGCTGCGTTTCGGAAAAGACCCGACGTTGCGTGAAGTGGCGCGGCGGGAGTTCCTGGAGGCGTCAGCCAACCGGTTATTTTCCGACCGAGGAGTGATCCATGAATACGAGGAATTTTTCCTCGCCGCCGTTCGCGCGGCGGGGTCGCGGGAAACTCTGACGAACGGTTGGATGCCGGGGCACTAGGAACCTACCATACCCGTTGGTTGGATCTTCGCGACTTTATTCGTTTTGTAATCACGCGGCCCCAAATCCCCCGCCACCGCCACTGGCGATTAGCAGTGTATCCCCCGGCCTCAGCGCCTGATGATCGGCGCTATCGACAGTCTCGCCATTAACTTGCAACAAAGCCAGCGCCCCGTTTTCCCCACCGTTCAGGCCCGGCGCCTCGCTTCGGGTGCGGTTCATGATGACCGATGCCGTCGCCGGTTCGTCGCCGCGTAGTTTCATCTCGAAGGCGATACCGTCACCGCCGCGCCGTTTACCCGCGCCGCCGGAGCCTTGGCGAATTTCCCGGCGGGTGACTTGGAACGGCGAGAGAGATTCGATCGCCTCGATGGGGGAGTTGGACAGATTGCTTGGAAAACTGATCGCTGACGTGCCATCCACTGCCGCCGAGGCGCCCTGGCCGGCGCCGACAAAGCCGATCAGGACCCAAGGGTCGCCGGAACCGGCGTTGGAGATCTGGAACGAATTGGACGGAGAGCCCGGCGCCGCCTGGACTTTGTCGGGAATCACCTCGGCCAGCGCGCCGAAGATCGCCGGCGGTAGCAAGTGCCCCATCATGCCACGCGCGCCGGTGCTGGCCGGATGACGTGGGTTCAAGATCGAGCCTTCCGGCGCGGTGATGGTTATGGGTAAGAAACTGCCCTCGGCGTTTGGTATCCATGGCGCGAAGATTGATTTCAACGCATAGGCCGAATAAGCGAAGGTGTAGTTCATCACCGTGTTAATCGACAATGCCACCTGATCCGAGGACCCCGCATAGTCCACCGTGATTTCATCGCCGGCCACCGTCACCGCGCAGGCGATGCGGATGGTGCCGCCGGGCATCTCCTTGGGGCCGTCATTCTCCATGACATAGCGATACGTGCCATCGGGAACCTCGGCGATGGCGGCGCGCATGGCGGCTTCGGTGCGGTTGATGACTTCTCCCGCGAAGGCGTCGAAATCAACTCGGGTCTCTTCCAGAAGGTCCGACAACCGTTCGCTAAGATGTTGGCAGCATGAGACCTGGGCCCAAAGATCTCCCATGGTCTGGTCCGGTACGCGTACGTTGCGCCGGATCATGGTGACCAGTGTCTTGTCCTCCTCGCCGGCGTTCAAGAACCGGATCGGCGGGATCTGAAGGCCTTCCTCGAAGATGTTCTTATTGCCGGGAGAGCGCAGGCGGCCACCAATATCCGGAAGATGGCTGACCACGCCAGCGAATCCAATCAACTCACTCTTCAGGAAGATCGGCATCGCCATGCTGGCATCGTTCAAATGCCCGGTGCCCAGCCAGGGGTCGTTGGTCAGAAAAGCATCGCCCTCGACCATCGTCTCGGCCCCGAATTCGGAAAGATAATGGCGGGTGGTGACCGGCATGGTGCAGATAAAAGAGGGGATCGATTGGCTGGATTGGGCAATGTTCCGGCCGGTCTTGTCCATCAGCACGACCGCGTAATCATTGGCCTCGCGGACCAGGGTGGAAAACGAGGTGCGCACGAAGGTCGCGGCGGCTTCGTCGACCAGGCTGGTCAGACGCGTCCACAGGATCTCGAGCGTGATGGGATCAATGGTGCTCGCTGGGGTTTTTGAG
>JAPKDN010000447.1 GCA_028822575.1 Alphaproteobacteria bacterium
ACAGTAACGGTCAGCCGAACCGTGACTTGAACAACACCGACCTGATGATGGCTGGACTTAACTTTAACCGGAACTTTGGTTCCACCAACTTCAGGGCTTCCTTGGGTTATGGTTCCGTTCTTGATGGTTCGAACACCACCACGAGCCAAGAAGCGTCTGCGTTTAACGCTGGTATCGGACTGGCTATGGGTGGCTTTGCCGCTGGTATTTCCTTCGCGACGTATGACGATAGCGGCTCCGCTGATGGTTCCGGCATAAACGCTGGTATCAACTACAGCTCCGGCCCTTGGGGCGTCAGCGCAAACTACTTCCACGGCGAGAAAGACGGAACGTCTGACAATGCGCCTGTAGAAACGCTTGTGGGTGAAGCTCAGCACAACTCGTTCATGGTCTCCGCTAAATACGCGCTTGGCCCTGGAATTACCGCTAATGGTACGCTCGGGCATACGAAGTTAAAATCGGATGACACCGCTCTGCAAAACACTGACGCGGCCGAAGCCGAGGCGACTTATGTCGTCGTTGGCATGAGGGTTTCCTTCTAAGGCAAACTCGACCAAAAGTATTGGAAGAGGCCGCCCTTGGGCGGCCTCTTCTGCGTTTGGGGCAATAACGCGGGGACACTTGTGGCAGTGAGTTCGCTATAGGTACCCTAAAGAGCCCATGACGCCCCGATGCGCGTTCGTCAGTCGCTCTATTTGGGTACGGGTCAGATCATTCCGCCAGGCGCCCGACTTACCCTTGCGGAAAAACCGTTCATTGTGTGGCGGACGTTCACTGAAACCATCCCGACGCTCCTGTTCCGAGAGTTCCTTGAAAGAGGAAAACCGGATCGCCCGGTCCAGTCGGTCGCCGTCGAGAGGCAACCCCAAATTTTCAACGATATGTTTGAACGTTGGCGCGGGTTTTGAGAGTAGATCCTCGTATCGAACCAAGATCAGCGGAAACGCATCTGTTTCGCGCCATGACCGGACGTGATCGTCCCAGCGGCCTAAAAGCGTAAAAACCCGATGTTTGGTGCTGATGCTAGAGTTGGTGGGATCGGCCATCGCGTTGATCGCGGCGTCGATCGATAAATTGAAATGCGCGGCATAGGACGTAACCAGATCCAGCGGATTTCGGGTAATGCAGATCGCCCCCTTGGTGACCAGGGGGTTGATCAGGTCTATGCCATAGTGAGCAACATTGAGGCTATGGGTTTTTACAAAATGATCATGAGGGCGGGTCGCCGCGATAAGTTCCTGAGCTCGCGTGCGTAACCCCACGGACTCGGTCTCCGTGATATCGGCTATTGGTCGACCGGCGGCCTCTTGATAAAAACGTGGTCTGGTATCGCTTAGGGTGAATGCACCAAGCTCATTAATGCCGAGCGGCTCACAGCGATCCAACACATAATTGGCCAGAAACGCCCGCATCCAGGTATTTCCTGACTTGGGGTAGGAGGCAATCCAAATAATCCCGCCCATGACGCTTAGGTGCTCCAACTTACCGATGATCAGTCTATTTTATAGCAGGAGGTCGTCGCGTTCGACGTTGAATCCATGGGCTAATCCGATTAACTGAGATATACGATAAGCCTGATTTAGGCTTTCGGGCCCGTATTTGACCCATGCGGAACGATTTCGCTGGCATCCACGGAGGGTTATGTGTCCGAGTTTTTGTTTTCCAACCTCTTCGCAAAAATATCCCGAAGGGATTTTATTGATACGGTTCATGATAAGCGCATGTACTACGAAGCTGGCGCGATCAAGGACATTGAAAAGATTTTCTCTTGGGATCAGCTGAATGACCTGCTCAATCGCCCCAAGCTTTGGAATGGCGAAATGATGGAGCTGGCGATTAAAGGTCAGGTTCTGCCACCGCCACAATATGGGCGCCCTGGGATGGGCCGGCTTGGTGACCGGGTTCTTCGGCCTGACCGGGAAAAAGTGAACCATTTTTTGCGCCAGGGTGCGACCTTAGTTTTGGATTATCTGGAGGGAATTCACCCCGGTATCCTGGATGTCGCGACCTGTATCGAACGCCTTACTGGCACTTTGGTTTCGTGTAATGCCTATTGTTCCTGGCAAAGCGTTCAGGGTTACGCATCCCATTTCGACACAATGTGCGTCTTCGCGGTGCAGATAGAAGGCGAGAAGACTTGGAATATCTATGACGGGCGGGTTAACGAGCCCGTGGCGATCCCGGGTGCCCGGCCCTCGGACTTTTCCCAGGACCAGCATGATCGTCAAAAAGGCAAGCTGGCTAAACAGGTCGTCATGCGTCCGGGCGATGTGCTTTATTTGCCGCGCGGGCTCTACCATGATGCCCTTGCAACCGATACGGCATCTCTGCATCTTTCGTTCGGTGCCACCTATTTGGCTGGGTTCTCTGCACTCAGCTTGCTGATCGGAGAGCTGCAAAAAGAAGAATTTTTCCGGAAACGCTTGCCACATTTCGACACTGGCGACGCGCTTGCCGGGTATCTTCAAGAGGTTGGGGAAAAGGTTGCCGAGCGGATGGCAGACAAGGCCTTCCATGGCCGCATCAAGGAGCACATGTTGCAAAACCTTGGTGACAAGATTACTGGGAACCGTCTACCTGACCGCAGCGCCGACCGTTTTTTTCTGGTGACTCGCGGCACGCTTCGATTGGTGCGTCGCGGGCGGTCTTGGCGTCTCGAGGGTGGATCCGAGCCACTTGAGATCGCGTCGGAATGTCTAGATATGGCCCGCTATATATCGGAAACCGAAGTCTTTTGGGCCTCGTTCTTACCAGGTAATTCCGAGCTCACTCCAGAAGCCATTCAGGGTTTCCTCGGAGATTTAGAGCGAATCGAGGTTATCTTCCGGGTTGTCGGATGACGGACGGAGAAGAGGGTTGACCGGTATTGTTTGGCTCGCGTCCTACCCGAAGTCGGGGAACACTTGGCTTCGTTTGTTCATGGAGAATTTATTCCGCAACGCTGCGCGGCCTGTGCCGATTAACGAGCTCAATGTGGTTAAGCACGGAGACAGTGCTTATCCGATCTATGAGCAGGTCGCGGCCCGACCGCTCGCCGGCGCGAGCGATGAAGAATTTCACGCGCTGCGTGAACCGGTTCAACGATATTTTGCAAGCCGTCCCGAGACGACTTTTGTCAAGACCCACAACGCGTTACTACGTCATAACGGGAAACCGTTGATCCATCTTGAGCACACCGCTGGGGCCGTATATTTGTTGCGAAACCCTTTTGATCTTACGGTTTCCTTCGCCGATCATTACCGGATCAGCCATGATGACGCGATCGAGGCGCTTGCCTCACCTTTTCACCGCACGAAGACAAACTCTTCGGCGATTTTTCAATTGTTGGGTGGATGGACAAACCATTATCGGGCCTGGTTTGGCGTTGAGAATTTCAACCCGCTGTTCATTCGTTACGAGGACATGGTTCGTGATCCGGTGAAGTCCTTCGGGCGGTTTATGCGATATTTGGGTTTACCCAAAAACCCCGAGCGCCTGAAGCGCGCGATCCGACACAGCACCTTCAATGAGGTCGAACGCCAAGAACGCGAAGTTGGTTTCAGAGAGCGGGCGCATGAGAATCAGAAATTCTTCCGTGCTGGAAAGTTGGGTGGATACAAGGCCGTGCTGAACGAACGGCAAATCGGTCGCATTATCGACGCTCATGGCGATCTATTGCTCGAACAAAAATACATATTTAAAGATGGGCGGCCGAGGGTGTGACGCGATGAAGCCTGAATGAAAACAGCCGATCCGAACGCCAGTTTTCAAGCCGCCGAAAAGGCGATCGCGAAAGGCGATTGGGGAGGTGCGCGCCGCGCTTATGGGCGGA
>JAPKDN010000448.1 GCA_028822575.1 Alphaproteobacteria bacterium
TCCAAGTTCAAGATCCACTTGACCATTCAATGTCGCAACCGTGGCCGATGCCTCGCCATGGATCGGGCCGTTATGCTTGGCGATACCTTCCAACGTTTCCCATGTCAGGTTTAAACCGTTGAAGGAAGCGTAGCGGTGTTCCAACTGCGTAAGAATGCGGAGCGTGTGATCGTTATGATCAAACCCACCATAGGGCCGCATAGCCTCGTCCAACGCGTCCTCGCCAGCATGGCCAAACGGTGTGTGGCCAAAATCATGCGCCAATGCCAGCGCCTCGGCCAAATCCTCGTTTAATCCCAGGGAACGGCTGACGGATCGGGCGATCTGCGCGACCTCCAAACTGTGGGTCAAACGGGTGCGGTAATAGTCACCCTCGTGGTAGACAAAAACTTGAGTCTTATATTTCAGTTTGCGAAAGGCACCGGAATGGAGAATCCGGTCGCGGTCCCGCTGATGTGGCAGACGCTCCAAGGCATCCGGCTCATCATGGATTCGGCCGCGGCTGTCCGCCGGCTTACTGGCATAAAGCGCGAGCACGGGGCCAGCGTAAATGAACTGATCGGCGGGCATGACGCCAATCCCCGGTTTTTAGAACGCTGCGGAACCTAAACCGCTCCAGCTCTTGGCGCAACGGCTAAGCCAGCGCGGGATAGAGCGCGCCGTTACGGTCCGGCGGGGATGATGAAGAAGTCGATTGATTAGAGGGGCTGCCGAGGCCACATCTTCCGTGCTAGTGTATACCCTATGAAGTCAAATGGAGTGAACCAATGCCCGATGGCGTTGCAGTAATCGATACCCAGCCCTTTGGTCTGACCGAGAGTGCCGCCCGCAGAGTCGCCGTCCTCCTCAAGGACGAGGACATGGTGAACGCCACGTTCATGCGCGTCGCGGTCGAAGGCGGGGGCTGCTCGGGTTTCCAGTACATCTTCAGTTTTGACGCGACGAAGAACGATGACGACTTGGTCTTCGAAAAAGATGGCGTCAAGGTCGTCGTGGACGAGGTCTCGCTCGAATTGGTGAGTGGCGGTCGGCTGGACTATGTCGAGGAGTTGATCGGCTCGTATTTCCAGGTCGTGAACCCGAACGCTTCGTCTTCCTGCGGTTGCGGCACTTCGTTTTCACTCTAAATTTTGGCCCCACGAGCTAACGGTTTTTCATGGGCACGATGCTTAATACTGGAACAAGTTCTCAATGAAAGCCGCGACCTGGAACGTCAATTCTATCAGGGCCCGACTCCCCAACATACTGGAATGGTTAGGAAGTTTCCAACCCGACGTGGTCATGCTTCAAGAGACTAAAAGCGTCGACGAAAGCTTTCCTCGCCTAGATATTGAGGGTCTTGGCTACAACATCGCAATCCACGGGCAAAAATCCTATAACGGCGTTGCTATTCTTTCGAAACGTCCTATTGAGGATGTCCAGGTTCGCCTGCCCGGCAACGATGCCGATGAACAGGCCCGTTACATAGAAGCGACGATTCACGATGTCCGCTTTGCCTCGATTTACCTGCCGAACGGCAATCCGGTGGGCACTGAAAAATTCGGTTACAAACTTGCGTGGATGGACCGGCTGAAAGCGCGGGCCGCTGAATTACTGACCCACGAACAGGCTATAGTGCTGGCCGGTGATTATAACGTCGTGCCCCAAGACCAGGATGTCCACGACCCCAAAGGCTGGGCGGACGACGCCCTTTGCCAGCTGGGCTCGCGCCAAAGGTACCGGGAAATTCTCAACCTTGGGTATTCCGACGCCTATCGAGTTTATAACTCGGCGCCGCATAAATATAGTTTCTGGGACTATCAAGCCGGCGCCTGGCACAAAGACCATGGCGTACGCATCGATCACCTCCTGCTTTCGCCGCAAGCGGCAGACAGGCTCGTGGCCTCGGGAATCGATACCGTGCCTCGAGGCAGGCAAAAAGCCTCGGATCACACGCCCGTCTGGATCGAGATCAAGGACTGACTGTTTTCCTGCCGCGAAACCGAACCGGGCATAGTCAAGACACGCTTAGCAGCTTAGTTTCGCTTTAAAGTCCACGTATCGGTGCCGGGCGGACACCGGCCAGAGCAAATTCTGCCATTTCTTTGCCGAGAATGCGCTGAAGTTCCCGGACATATATCATCGATCCGAACATCAACAAACGGCGATGGCGATCGCCTATGTCATAGTCGTCGACCCCATGGAACGACACGGGCGAGTTGATATAGGCAAGACAGTGATTTCGCTGATAAGCAGAAACTACGGCCTTGTCCAAGTACGGCGCCGTCGCCTGTCGCTCCAGGGGCCAATTTGTTGGGATCGCCATTCCCTTGGATTTGTAGAGCACCGTCCCCAGTTCAGGCTCGACGATGGATGCGTCCTTATCCGAAAAATACACGAAGGCGTTGGTCAACAGACGCAAGGCGTCCACATGCGGAGCCAGACCGAAGTTATTGGTATACGTTGCGAGCTGAATCGACGTTGGCAGGCAATCAACGTTGGCACCAACAATGCTCTGCCAGTCCCGCCCAACATAGATCGCGAACTTCTCCCCAAAACGCGAGGATAGACGCTGTTGGATCGTCAAATTGGCAATGTTGGTAACCCGCGTAACCTTGCGCCAAAACTCAAGGTGTTCCTTCGGCAATTTTTTATGCCCAACATCGAAATTAAACTCATATCGAGTGAGTGAATTGGACCTCTGAAACAACTCCAGATCCGGCCACATAGTCATAATACCGTCGAAAACGTCATCCGGATACAAATCAGCAATCAGCAGATGCGCAAATGGCTCTAGCGCCACCGGCGTCGCCAGAACCGCTTCGCGAACATGCCCAGCGGCGGCGGCCTCATCGAACGGCATCCCTTACTCTCCTTGCCAGCGCGCATCGCGCCCAAACTCCTCATGGGGGGCCACGACAGGCCCCGACCAAATCACCCTCGACCCGATTAATCCTTGACCTAGATCAACCGGCGCACAATCAGCTGTTTATTCCTATCGCCGAGCAGATCGTCAACCAGATACCTTGAACCATGAATACGTCGCGCACGAATGGCAAAGCAAGCAAGCCGATACCGACAAAAAAAGCCAAACCAATCCACTCAGCCCGACCGATCTGGCGCAATTTGAGTTCCACTCCACCTTGTCCAGTCATCATTGGCCCTCCACGACATCACCACGACCTGGCATGCCTCTTGGTCATTCGGATTCGTCCGCGAATACCGCTTCCTAAACCTAGAGATAGAGCCCGTCTCCCGATCACACTCGGGAAATTTTCCGGCCAAGAATGGTTGTTTTGCCATGCGATTCAGAGATTGGCAATGGACGCGAAGGGGCACCGGCTTCAGACTCTTGAGATGCAGTGATTTCCGAGGTACCTCATGATCCCCACTCTGTCTTTCTCCACCGCCTGGGCCGGCTACCGGCGTTGGGAACACCGGATGCCGGCCAAACCGCCGGGACGCATGGCCCAACGGGTTAGCGGCCTCATCGAAATCCTGGGTGACTTCGACGCCGTTATCCTCGACAATTTCGGTGTATTGAGTTTGGGATCCCCCGCGATTCCCCAAGGCGCGGCAGCGCTGTCGGCTATTCGTGCGACCGGTACCCCCATGCGGGTGCTTACCAATGATGGCGCCAAAGGTATCGAAGCAATGCTCGTAGGGCATCACGGTCGCGGTTACACTTTCCAATCCGAGGAGATTGTTCCCGGCTATCGGCTACTCAAGCGGACCTTGGCCGCGCACCCAATCCAGCGTGCTTGGGGAGTGATTGGCCTGGAACCTCTTCCCGAATCGGTACTGACGTCCCCCATGATCCTGCTTACTGG
>JAPKDN010000449.1 GCA_028822575.1 Alphaproteobacteria bacterium
TTTACCACCATAATGCCGGGCGGGCCGACGAAGCGGAACGGCTCTATCGCGATATCCTGCGGCGATCGCCTGGCCACCCAGTGGCCGCAACATTGCTTGCGCGGCTCGCCTTAAAAAGGGGGGATTTCTCGAAAGCCCGAGCCCTTTTAATGGTCGCGGTGGCCAAAGCACCGGACTATATGCAGGCCCATGTGGCGCTGGGTGAGTGCCATGAGCAGGCCTGGGCACAAGGTCCGGCTACCCGCGCCTATCGCCGCGCCTTGGCCCTCGCGCCCGAACAGGCGGGCACTCTCGTCACTCTCGGCAATCTGGAGCAGCAAGCGAATAATGACAACGTGGCAGGCGCTCTTTATCGACGCGCGCTGGTGATACAGCCGGGCTCGGTTGCTGCAGCCAATAATCTGGCGGCGGCCTGCCTGAAATGCGCTGACCCGATCAGGGCCCTCGACGCGACCGATCGGGTGCTTGAGAGCAATCCGAGTCATGTCCGCGCGATCGCCTATCGCACGGTCGCGCTCCGCGCCTTGGGTCGTGACGCCGAGGCAGACCGGTTTTTGGGGTTTGGCTCCCTAGTCACATCGACCCGGCTCGACCCGTCATCGCGATACTCCGATCTGGCCGAGTTCAATGGAGATCTGGCTGACGCGCTTATGACGCATCCCAATATTTCCAGTGAGTGGGACTCAGCGAAACGCGCGATTAGAGGCGGGGCCATCGTGCCTCGGCTTCTGGAGCACCGGGTTCCGGTTATCGAGGCTTTCGAGACCTTCTTGCGCGCCACCATCAATGGCGCCATCGCCGCCCTTCCGGACGACCGCTCGCATCCGTATCTGGCGCGCAAACCAGAGGCGGATGAACGCGGACGCTATGCGCTTGACATATGGGGCAATCTCCTTGGGCGATCGGACCATCAGTCCGCTCATATCCATAATTTAGGCTGGATGAGCGGCGTCTACTATGTCACCGTTCCTGTGCCCGAACCCGATGAGGACCCACGGGCCGGGTGGATCGAATTCAACAGGCCTGGCTACGGTATTTCGGTGTTGGGCGGCGAGGCGGGGATCGAGGTTATTCGTCCGGAACCCGGCATGGTGATTCTGTTCCCCTCTTATGTCTGGCATGGAACGATTCCCTTCAACGGTCCCGGTCAGCGGGTCAGTATCGCCTTTGATCTCCATCTTCCGACGTCCTGAAATGAAGGGTTTCAACCCAAGCTTTGGCTCCCTAGATCCCAGAGCGTTATTACGGGCTGGCCGGGCCGATGATGCTACCCGGATTTATCACCAAGCCGCCCAGGCCAACCCGCGCCGACCGGATGCCCATAACAATCTTGGGGTCGCGCTGAAGGCCGGGGGCAGGTTCAAGGAAGCGATTGAAAGCTATCGCCGCGCCATCAAATTGGATGCGGCTTATGCGACCGCCCGGAATAATCTAGCGCGCGCGCTTCGCGAGACCGGCAAGCACGAGGAGGCGCTGACACATTTCGCCATGGTATCGCGCGCCGATCCGGCGAATGCAGATGCCCGCGCTGAGATCGTCAAAACCCTGGTGGAGATGCCGTTCGCCAAGCCGTCACCGCCAGCCCAGAAAATTCTTCTGGAGCTTTTCCAGCGTGACGATTTGGATCTTCAGCGTTTGGCGCTTCCCACGCTTCGGCTGCTGCTGACAAATCGACGCCTTGCCACAGCGATCACGGCCGCGGTTGAAGCCTATCCCCTGGGCAAGCCGTTCGCCCCCCCGACACCCAAGGGTCTTGCCAATCCGTTGCTGATAGCCTTGTTGACCTGGACTATTCCGCCATCGCGAGACGTGGAGGCTTGGATCACCATGGCGCGTCGATATCTTCTCAACGCGGCCATGTCGGGCGAGTGGTCGAGCCAAGCCGTCGCGACGGACCGGGGCCTGCTTTGGGCCATAGCCGCACATTGCCACTCCAGCGAACACGCGGCTTTTGCCAGCCCAGACGAACTGGCCATAGCGGAAGCGCTGGCAAAAACCGTGACCACCGACGAAGAAGCCAAGATCGCGATTGTTGGGATGTATCTGCCACTACATCAAGTCGCCGCCGCCCGGACTCTGTGGGAGCGGGTTTCGATTTCCAGCAACAAACCAACGACGATGCGGCTGGTACTGCAGCGCGCCATCGCGCACCCCGTAGCGGAAAATTTCTTGGCGGAGGCATTGCCACGCTTGACAAGGATAGATGATGCAACATCCCGAGCGGTCCGGGCCCAGTACGAGGTGAACCCGTATCCGAAATGGCTGTCCACCGATCGGGGGGCCAACCCTCGGAGCCTGGGTGAACGGCTCCAAGGTCGTTATGCGACGCTCTCGACCCGTGGCCTGGACCTGGAGACCCCGAGCATTCTGGTCGCGGGCTGCGGCACCGGGCGCCATGCCATCACCACGGCGGCCCGATACAAGGACAGCTCGGTGCGCGCGGTTGATATCAGCATGGCTTCCCTCGGTTACGCGGCGCGCCAGGCGCGGGCGTTTGGGCAGGCCAATATCACCTTCGCGCAGGCCGATATCCTGGGGCTCGATCAAATCAAGGAAAGGTTCGATCTGATCGAATGCTCAGGGGTTCTGCACCACATGGCCGACCCAATGGCGGGATGGCGAGTGCTGCGTGGTTTGACAAAACCACGAGGGTTGATGCGGATCGGACTTTACAGTGCCTATGCGCGCCGGCGTTGGGAGGCTTTGCGGACGCCAGTGCCGCAAGACGCGGACGCAAGGGTGGTCGCTGAATTCCTACGCGCGCGCCGCGCCGCCTTGCTCGAGAATCCACCAAGCGGGCCAGATGCTGTGGTCTTGCGGATCGCCGATTTCTATTCTCTCAGTGGCTGTCGGGACCTGCTTTTTCACACATCCGAGGTTCAATTCTCGCTTCCAGAAATCGCGGCCGCGCTTGACGCGCTTGACCTTGATTTCCTGGGCTTCGACGCTCTCCCGACGGAGACCCTGAGAGCATTTCACGCGAGTTTCCCGCAACCCGAAGCCGAATGCAACTTGACGGCCTGGGATACATTCGAGGGCGATAACCCCGATAGCTTCATCGCGATGTATCAGTTCTGGTGCCAGGCCCGCGGCTAATAGGGGTGGGTTATTCAGTCTTCCATCAGAGCGGGGCCGTGCCGGTCGATGAACCGGGTATCGACCTTGGCAGCGATAAACTCGGGATGTCCGATTATCCGTTTGAGAAACGCCAGATTGGTTACGATCCCACTGATGTCCACCTGGTCCAGGGCCGCCGCCATCGCCGCCACCGCGGCTTCTCGATCAATGCCCGCGGTAATGATCTTGGCGATCATCGGATCATAGAAAGACGTCACCGTATCGCCCTCGACAAAACCAGTATCGATCCGCAATCCCTCGCTTTCTTCTGGAAGCTGGAACCGTTCAAGAGAGCCGGGCGAGGGGAAGAATTTTTTCGCCGGATTCTCGGCATAGAGCCGGCATTCGATTGAGTGGCCGTTCATCTCGGGTGAAATTTCGGCGATCCGGTCCAACGAGTCACCTGCCGCGAGTGACAGTTGCAAGCCGACGATATCCTGACCGGTGATCATTTCGGTAACCGGATGTTCGACCTGAATGCGCGTGTTCATTTCCAGGAAATAAAACCCGCCACCTTCATCATCAACAATGAACTCGATGGTGCCGGCGCCGGCATAATTCTGACTGGCGGCGAGGCGGCATGCCGCCTCGGTCATCGCCGTGCGTGTCATATCCGGCATCCGAGGCGCCGGCGCCTCCTCGATGACCTTTTGGAAACGCCGCTGGATCGAGCATTCCCGGTC
>JAPKDN010000011.1 GCA_028822575.1 Alphaproteobacteria bacterium
GGCACCGGGTACCCGGGCGGTCAGGTGGCCGTAGATAAGCTCGGTCCAGCCGAAATGATCAACCAGCCGGTAGGCGGCGGCGAGTTGTACGCGAACATCCCATTCGGCGTCGTTCATATTCGAGCGGTCTACCTTGAAGTCTACTGGCAACTGGTTCATTCGATGTCTCCCATCATGATCTTGCCTGGATCTTTTTGAGCACAGGCAAGAGATACGCTCGGAACGCCGCCGGGTTTTCACTCATAGGAAAATGCCCGACCTCTTTCATAATGATCGCCTCGGCGCCGGGAATGCGGTTGGCGGTACTGATCGTCGCCTCCGGCGTGCAGGAATAGTCGTACTCTCCGGTCATAAGATAAACTGGGCAAGCCGTGGTGTCGATATCCGAGCTTTTCGCGGTGTAGTCGGAATCGGTGCGAAAGAAATGCATGTCGCCTTTGAACACGCCGGTCCCGCCCTGATAATAGTGCCACAGCGTCTCCCAGCGATGCTCGCCCGGGCTTTGCGGTGCGCAGAGGCCGCTGACCAGACCGACACAGAAATCGCCGTTTACGAAGTCCGGATGCTTGGTCCAAGAGTCGTGGTACCAGGGCGCCGGCCGGTCCGAGCCCTCCAGACCGATCACCGCGCCCAGCCGCCCGCCCTGTTCGATGGCTAGCCGGATGACCACGCGCCCGCCCATGGAGCAGCCCATGACCACCGGCTTGTCCAATGCCAAGCCGTCGATGAAAGCCATGATCGCGGCGACGTAAAAGTCGCTGGTCAGAAGATATTCCTCGTCCTGCCAACCAAGCGGCGGTGAAGATTTTCCATGCCAGGGCATGTCAAAGGCAATCACCCGAAAGTGGTCGGTCACCGCCGGATCGCACATCAGATGGCGGAACTGGCTGGAATGGGAGCCAGCAGTATGCAGGCAGACCAGCGGCGTGCCCTGACCGGCTTCCTCGAAATAGATCCGGTGACCCCGCCCCTCTATCGACAAGGTCAGGTACCGCCCGACGATCGGTTCCAACTCAACCATCGACCGGGCCTCCGTCTGGGACTGCATCCGGCGCGCGACGCGGTGTCGCCAGAACGTCTTTCACATAGCGAAGGTTAGAGAGCAGCACATTCACATCGCCCTCGACAACACAGTGTCCGAAGCGGTTCATGGCGAAGATGTCCTGAAACCCGGGCTCCGGGTAGGGCGCCCAGAATTTCTCCCAGACCGCCTTGGGTGCCCGTATCGCGAAGCTCCAGCCACGCATGATGAAAGGGCCTTCCTCGATGCCCGTGATCAGACCTTGATCAACCGCGATGTGAAAGCTGCGTTCACCGATCTCGATCAGGAATGAAGCGGACATGGCCTTGCCCCGGCGAACCAGCGCGGGGTTGGCGTTAACCTGGGATGCGAGCGTTTCCAACATGACGGTATTCTATCGGTGAGGGGCGCGGGATGGTCAATCGCCGGCTTGCCTTGGACGCCGGGCCTCGCGCGTCTGTTCGCCATGGAGCGTTCGAAATCATGGATGTAGTCCGGTTTCGCGACGCGAGGTGCCGTTCCGCCTGAGCATCAGGCCTCAATAGACCGCGCGCCCTCCGGATAGGTCGAAACAGGCGCCGGTACTGAACCCCATCCGGTCCGAAGCGAGCCAGCAAACCAGCTCGGCGCATTCCTCGGCAGTGCCAAGGCGTTGCATTGGGCTTTTGTCGATCATGATCTTAACCAGGGCCGGGTCGGCGTTGCGCGCCATCTCTGTATCCAGAGCCGCCGGCGCGATACAGTTGATCAGCACGCCGGAAATCGCCATCTCCTTGCCCATGGCCTTGGTAAGCGCGATCACACCGGCTTTCGAGGCGCTATAGGCCGATATCGCTGGGGTCCCGTCCTTGCCGGCGAGCGAGGCAATATTGACGATCCGCCCCCAGCCACGGCCGGCCATCGCCGGCGCCGCGAGCTTGGAGCACAGAAACGTTCCGGTGAGGTTCACATCCATGACCCGGCGCCAAACCTCGCTTGGAAGATCAGTCACTGGCCCCGGCGCGCCGATGATCCCGGCACTGTTCACCAATATGTCGACCTGGCCATGGATGCTGATAGCGTCGCGCAAGGCACTCGCGACCGCGGCTTCGTCGGCGATATCGACCGTGGAGCCGGTCGCCGCGTCGCCGCCCTGGAGGTCAAGCAAGGCGCGGTCCATGGCGCCGCCGTCGGCATCCCATAGCGCGACCCGTCCACCCCGTTCAAGCATGAGGCTGGCACTTGCCAAACCGATCCCGCGCGCGCCTCCGGTGATTACCGCGACCTTGCCCTCGAATTCACTTGTGGTCATGTCTCGATCCTTGCCATGGACGTTTCTTTATCAAGTGATCTTCGCGCGGTCCAAGGCTCCAGGTCGACGGCGCGTGGCGTCGGTGTTCGGCGCCTAGAGACCTTCAGCGGCTTTCACAGCCCCGCTTTCCAGCATGGCTTGGATCTCCGTGGCCGAGTAACCGGCTTCCACCAGCACGCCTCTTGTATCCTCGCCCAACAGGGGCGCGTGACGGAGATCCTCGCGATGGCCGCCGCTGAACGTATTGGCGGGTCGGGTCCGGCGGATCTCACCTTCGCTGGGATGGGTCTCTTGGGTGTAAAACCCGACATCTTCCAGGTGCGGGTCGACGAGAAGATCCTCGATGGTGTTGTAACGTTGCGCCGGAATATCGCGCTTCTCGAAAATATCCAACCATTCCACTGTTGTTTTCCGTGCCAATCCGGCCATGCGAACCTGGAAATATTCCTCGGTGTTGGCGGTTCTGCTCGCGGCGCTGTCGAAACGCGGGTCGGTTTTCAGTCCCGGCTCGCCGATGGCCTCGAAAAACGCGAAAGCCTGGGCGTCGGTGTTGGGCCCGACCGTGATATAGCCGTCCTTGGTCGGAAGCGGGCGGTAATGCGGGCTCAGCAAGCGCCCGTCCCCGGTCGGTCCGATCGGTGGCTCAAAGGTCGCGGCGCCCATGTGTTCCGAGGTCACGAACGAGGCCATGTTCTCGAACATCGGCACCTCGATCGCCTCACCGACACCTGTTTTTTCACGCCGGAACAACGCGAATCCGATGGCCTGGGCGGCGATCAAGCCGGATGTGTGATCGGTCATCACCATCGGCACGAAGCGCGGCTCCCCGGTGGCCCGGTGCAGGGTCGCGGCGACGCCAGAGACACTCTGGATGATCGGATCATAGGCGGGTTGATTATAATAGCGTCCGCCCTTGCCGAAGCCAACAATAGAGCAATAGATCAATCTTGGATTGGTCTTTCGAAGGCTCTCGAAATCTAGGCCGGCGCGCTCCAGGCCTCGCGGTCGAACGTTGGAAACGAAGACATCAGCCTCGGCGATCAGCCGTTTCATCGCTTCGAGCCCGTCGGGGTTCTTCAAATCCAAACAGATCGAGCGCTTGTTGCGGTTAAAATTAAGGAACTTTCCCGACATGCCGGGGTTGCGGCTGCCATGGGCCATGGTGCGGAGTAGATCACCGCCCGGCGCCTCGACCTTGATCACATCAGCGCCATGATCTGCCAGCGTGCGCGAGCAGATCGGGCCAACGACGATGGTGGTTTGATCGACGACCTTAATGCCGTCCAGAGGGCCGCCGGCCATCAGGCGAAACTCAGCTCCATCAGACCACATTGGGCGCCGTCCTTATCAGCGATCCAGCAGTTCATCACCCCATCCACTGGCTCGGCGCCGCAGAACTTGACGGTGTCATTAACATGGATTGGTTTGGTCAGCCGCGCGGCGAAGCTTTTCAAATCACCTGGCGCCCGCTTCAGCCCGGCGCTGGAGAGTAGGGCCATCGAAAGGCCGCCGTTCTGTACCGTCGCCGGATAGCCCTCGATATCGCGGGAATAGTCTGCGTCATAATGTATCCTGTGCGCGTTCCAGGTAATCGCGGAATAGCGGAAAACCAGCGCCTCGGTCAGGTGGATTTCATCGGCCCAGGCGGCATTGTTGGGAGCGGGAACGGCATGTGTCACCTTACTTTTCTCGCCCGGTGGCGGCATCTCACGATAGATCGCGTCGGTTTCGTCGGTGGCGATCACCGCACCCTCGCATTCGATCACGTCGCGCAAGGTCAGGATGGCGATCCGACCGGTGCGGGCGATCTTTGGCGTGATCGCCACCACTTCGGTGGTTCGTGTCGCCACCACGCCGGCGCGAAGCCTGCCCATGATCTGAACCCGCCGACCAGCCCCCATGCGTCGCGGCAGAGGGATTGGGGGCAGCACCACACCAGGGCTGGGATGTCCGTCGGCGCCCATATCCGACTGTCTGGTAATATTCGGAAAGAACATACCGAACCAATGCGGCGGCAGAGGCGTGCCGTTCACATAGGCGTCCGGATCCTCATCCAACATGCTGGCGATCCGCCGCGCCATCGACAGGCCGATCTCGTCCTCGACGACCCGCTTGGTCCCGACATAGGGGGCCAGCGCCTCTACTGACTCGATGAACTCCTGATCACTCGGCATGGGGGTCTCCAAAAGGAAGGGGCATGAGTGCGCGGGGAATTTATGCTGGTTACGCGGAATTGGCCATCGGTAATCTGATCAGTAACCCATTGGACTTTGGCAAAAGAGTGATGGGCGATAAACCATGGCTGACGTCACTCTCTAGGAGCTCGATTTTATGACCGCATCACCCCAGGATAACCCGCCGAGGGGACCATTACAGGGTATCCGAGTGATCGATCTGACCACCGTCATGCTCGGTCCGTTCTGCACCCAACTCTTGGGCGAGATGGGTGCTGATGTGATTAAGATCGAGGCGCCGGGCGGTGATGTAAACCGATGGACCGGCTCTGCCCGCTCGCCGGGCATGTCGACCGGGCAGCTGATCAAGGGCCGCAACAAGCGTCATATCGTGCTGGATTTGAAGGTACCCGAGGCGCGGGAGCCGTTCGAGCGGCTGATCCACTCCGCCGACGTTTTTGTTCATAACATCCGGCCCAAGGCGGCGGCGCGGCTGGGGATCGACTATGAGACCATCGAGGCCTTAAACCCGACCATCGTCTATGCTGCGGCGACTGGTTTTGGCGAGGACGGCCCGTTTGTCGACAAGCCGGCTTATGATGATTTGATCCAGGGAGCCTCTGGAATTGCCTCGCTTTTCGGCACGGTTACAGGAGAGCCGCGCTATGCACCGAGCGTGATGGCGGATAAGACCACCGGGCTTTACCTTTCCAATTACATCTCCATGGCCCTATTCCACCGGGAACGGACTGGCGAGGGTCAAAAACTACACGTGCCCATGTATGAATCCTTCGCCGCCTTCATGATCAACGAGCATATGCAGGGCCAGACCTTCGTGCCGCCAACTGGGCCGGCTGGGTATTCCAGACTGATGACCCCGCACCGCCGACCGTATGAGACCTTGGATGGTTATGTATGCGTGGTTCCCTATACTCAGCGACACTGGACGAATTTCTTCAAGCTAGCGGGCATGCCTGAGCTCATCGAAGATCCCAGATTTAATAGCCAAACCGAGCGGACCAACAATATCGATGCGCTTTACGGACTGGTCGTTGATGTGGTGAAGACTCGGAGCACGGCAGAATGGATCAAGGATCTGAGCGAGGCGGATGTGCCGGTCGGGCCGATGAACGCGCCGGAAGATCTGTTTGAGTGCCCGCATCTTCAGGCCGTCGGAATGTTCCCGGAAGTCGACCACCCGACCGAGGGTCGAATTCGGCATATCAAGGTGCCGGTCAGCTTCTCCAAAACCCCGGGCGGCCTTTACCGACATGCCGAGAAACTGGGACAAAGCACCGAGAAAGTGCTTGAAGAGGTAGGTTTTTCAATCGATGAGATCTCGGGA
This sequence comes from Alphaproteobacteria bacterium, assembly GCA_028822575.1. Next base: position 5,832 of record JAPKDN010000011.1, read on the forward strand.
TTGCATGCTGCGGGCGCGGTTGGCACTCTGTCCGAGTAACATGTAAAAAGGCTTATCCATGCAGGTCTTCCGTAACATCACGGACTGGGGACTCCGCGATATCCCCAAGATAGCCCCGGCGCTTGAGAAGGCTGGGTATGATGGGTTGTTGATGACCGAGCTTAAGCATGACCCGTTCCTCCCGCTGGCGGTTGCGTCCACTTGTACGGCCAACGTCGCGTTAGCAACCGGGATCGCGGTGTCCTTTCTGCGCAGCCCGATGGCCGTCGCCAACCTCGGCTGGGACCTGAAGGAAGCCTCGGGTGGACGTTTTACTCTGGGTCTTGGTACCCAAATTCGGGCCCATAACGAGAAGCGCTTCAGCGCTCCATGGTCTCCGCCTGGACCGAGGATGCGTGAGTATATTCAATCTCTTAAGGAAATTTGGCGGTGCTGGAAATATGGTGAGAAACTCGATTTTCAGGGTGCGCATTACACGTTCACCCTGATGACCCCCGAGTTCGTTCCTGAGGCGTCGGACCTACCGCTGCCGCCGGTGACCTTGGCGGCGGTTGGACCGGTGATGATCCAGGTCGCGGCCGAGGTCGCGGATGGTGTCCGGCTGCATGGATTCTGCACACGTGAATATATCGATAAGACCATCATGCCCCGGATCGAGCGGGGGCTGGCGAATTCAGGCCGGGCGCGCGAGAATTTTGAGGTTTCCGGTGGCGGTTTCATAGCTACTGGCGCCGATAACGAGGCCGTCGACAAGGCCGCCGAGGTGATCCGCTATCGGGTTGGTTTCTACGGATCTACTCCTGCTTATTGGCCGGTCTTCGAGACTCATGGATACGGTGATTTAGGCAGGAAACTCAATGCTATGACCAAGGCTGGGCAGTGGGATAAGTTGGCCGCAGAGATTTCTGACGAGGTGCTAGAACTGTTCTGTGTTATTGGCCGGTATGACGAAATCGTCGCCGGTATCGATCAGCGCTTTGGCGGGTTGTCTGATGTGTTTTCGACCGGGCTTAACGAGGACTTTCCGCCAGACCTGATCCAGGACATTCAGGCAATCAAGGGACGGTTCATCGGTTTCGACACCGACACCCCGTCCACTCTCGGAGAAACTGCATGATAATGCTTATTTCAAAAACAATTCGGAGATAAAGTGTATGAAATTTAGCTTCACCGAGGAACAGGATGAGTTCCGTTCGGTTCTCCGGCGGTTTTTTGAGAATCGTTCCCCCCCCACCGAGGTGCGCCGACTGATGGCGACCGAGGAAGGCTGGGAGCGAGACTCCTGGGCCGAGATCAACGCCGAGCTGGAGCTGACGGCGGTGGCGATACCCGAAGCTTATGGGGGGCATGGATTTGGTGCCTCCGAGCAATGCATCGTTCTGGAGGAGATGGGCCGCTCGCTGATTTGCGCGCCGTATTTTTCCTCCACGGTTTTGGCCGCGCCCTCGATCCTGAATGCGGGTACCGAGGCGCAGAAGAAAAACCTGCTGCCGGGGATCGCGTCTGGGGCTACGGTGGCGACTCTGGCCTTCACTGAAGAGAATGGTCGCTGGGATAACGACGGGGTGGCGATGACCGCGACCGGTTCGGGGGCGGGCTTTACCTTGAACGGAACCAAGAGCTTCGCTCTCGATGGGCACACCGCGGATCTGATCGTGGTGCTGGCGCGGACGCCGGGGAGTTCTGGGGATGACGGGTTGTCGTTGTTCACCGTCGCTGGCGACGCGGCCGGCCTGGAGCGATCTCCGCTGACCACCGTAGACGAAACCCGCAAGCTGGCGCGGTTGAGCTTCAAGAATGTTTCCGCCGAATTGCTTGGCGCCGAGGGCGGTGCCGCCGCGTCGATGGCGGCGACCTTGACCCGGGCGGCGATCTGTCTCGCCAATGAAATGGTTGGGGGTGCGGATCGGCTGCGCGAGGATGCGCTGGAATATGTCCAAATGCGGATGCAGTTCGGCCGTTCAATCGCCTCGTTCCAGGTAACCAAGCATAAGGCCGCCGACATGCTGGCCGATGTGGAACTGGCGAAATCGGCGGCCTATTACGCCGCTGCCGCGTTGGACGAAGGTGATGACGATGTGGTCTCCGTTGCCTCGCTCGCCAAGGCCTGTGCATCCGAGGCTTATATGCAGACTGCGGTTCACGCGGTGCAAATGCATGGTGGCATCGGCTTTACCTGGGACAATGACACGCATCTCTGGTTCAAGCGAGCCAAGAGCTCCGAGGTCTTACTCGGGGATGCTAGTCATCATCGCGAGATGATGATGCGAAATTGGGTTGAGTGAGGGGGACTAGATCATGGTGGAACACACAGAAGTCGCCGTCCGGGCCGAGGTGAGTGCCTGGCTGGAAGCGAATTGGAAGTCTGACCTAGGCCTGGTGGAATGGCGGACCATGCTGGCCGATTCCGGCTGGGGCATGCCGAATTGGCCGACTGAATGGTACGGCAAGGACTTGCCCGTCGGCCTTGTGCCGGTGGTCGAGGAGGAATTCAAACGCATCGGCGCCCTGCCGATCCCGAAATCTGGGATCCGAATGCTAGCTGCGGCGACGATCCTCAACCACGGCAGTAACATGCATAAGGAGAAGTTCCTGCGCCGGATCATCACCGCCGAGGATGTCTGGTGCCAGTTGTTCAGCGAGCCGGGTAGCGGCTCCGACCTCGCCGGCGCCACCACCAAGGCGGTCATGGTGGGCAATAAATGGGTCGTGAATGGCCAGAAGGTCTGGACCACCAGCGCCCACAAGGCTCATTGGGGGCTGCTGTTGGCCCGCACAGACATGGACCTGCCCAAGCATCAAGGTCTGTCCTATTTCATCATCGACATGCATCAGCCCGGCGTCGAGGCGGTGCCGCTGAAACAGATGAACGGCCATGCTTCGTTCAACCAGGTGTTCCTCACCGACGCCGAGGTGCTGCCGGACTTCCAGGTCGCCGAGCTTGGCGATGGCTGGTCGGTCGCGACGACAACCCTGATGCATGAACGCCGCGCCGCTGACTCGCTGCGGGCCTGGGGTCAGGTACCTGATCTGGAAGGCTCGATTTATGACGAGGAACGCGCCGAAGTCGAGACGACGCTGGCACCGTATAAATGGTATCCCCAGCGTGCTGGCCGGGTTGATCTGATCATGCAACGGGCAAACGAGACCGGGGCAATCAATGACCCGGCGACGCGCCAGGAAATCGCCAAGCTGATGGTGCTGCACAAGTCGGCGGAGTGGATGGCCCGGCGGGCCCGCGCGGCGCAGATGCAGGGCAAGGCCCAGGGGCCGGAAGGCTCTCTCGGCAAGCTCGCCTCCAGTCACGTGGCCCGGGCGGCGGCGCGGGTGCACACCATGCTTTCCGGCGCCGACGCGATGCTGTCGGGTTCGGACGGAGCGCTTGACGGGACCATCGCCGAGATCCTGATTTCCTTCCCGGCATCATCCATCGCCGGTGGTACCGACGAGATCCAACGGAACATCATTTCCGAGCGGGTCTTGAAGATGCCGAAGGAGACACGGTTCGACGCGGATAAGCCGTTTAAGGATGTGCCGCGTAATACGGTGTCTTGAGGGGAATGATTTCTCCATTCCAAGCGCACTCCCGGGGAAAGCCGGGTTCGACGTCTGTGGCGGTAGCTAGTGACGGGTGGCGGAGCACTATGCGAGATTCCGAAGGGTGTTCACCAATCGTCACGCCGACTAGCTTCAGGCGTGGGTCCCAGCCTACGCTGGGATGACAAACAAATTTGCGATAGTCGTGTACTTTGGGCGGCATACGCAAAAGTAAGTCTGGGAACGCCAGTGGCCTGATCGACCGAAGTAGACAACGACAAGGTTAAACGTAAGGAGCCCGCAATATGGAACTCGCCTTTTCCGCTGAGGAACTTGGATTTCGCGATGAGGTCAGGGCCTTCATCGCCGAGAATTTGCCGGAAAGCACCAAAGTCAATGGTGGGCGTTATCCGCATTGGAGCAAGGAGGACGTTGTCGACTGGCAGCGAATCCTGAACGCTAAGGGTTGGGCAACCCCGCATTGGCCGGAAGAACATGGCGGCACCAACTGGTCGGCGGTGCAGCGCTATATTTTCATGGAGGAATTGCTGCGCGCGCCGACGCCGGAGCCATTGTCCTTCAATGTTAGCATGGTTGGCCCCGTACTCTGCGAGTTCGGCAACGAAGAGCAGAAGCGGTTTTTTCTACCCAAGGTCGCCAATCTCGATATCTGGTTCTGCCAAGGTTTTTCTGAACCTGGCGCCGGCTCGGACCTAGCGTCGCTGCGCACCTCGGCGGTGCGGGACGGCGACGACTATATCGTCAACGGCCAGAAGATCTGGACCTCCACTGCTCACAAGGCCGACTGGATCTTCGCGCTGGTGCGCACCGACCCCAACGCGCCGAAGCGGCAGATGGGGATTTCCTTCCTGCTGATCGATATGAAGACGCCGGGCATCACCGTGCGCGGCATCAAGACCATCGACGAGGCCCAGCATGTCAACGAAGTGTTTTTCGAAGATGTCCGGGTGCCAATCTCCAACCGCGTTGGCGAGGAAAACAAGGGCTGGGACTACGCCAAGTTCCTGTTGGGCAACGAGCGCACCGGCATCGCCCGGGTTGGTCTGTCACGCCAACGGCTGAACCGGGCGCGCACCCTGGCCGAGAAATTGCCAGCTTTTGAAGGCATGTTGTCCGATGACCCGCAATTCCGGCGAAAATGTGCGACGGTGGAGATGAAGCTAAAATCGCTTGAGATCACGGTAATGCGGGTGATCGACCGGCAACGCCGGCGCAATGATTCAACGCCGGATCCAGCAACCTCGATGCTGAAACTGCGCGGCGCCGAGATCCAGCAAACCACGGCGGAACTGATGGCGGATGTCGCCGGACCGATGGTGGCGCCGACCAGCGCCATCCGCGCGGCATATGAAGGCGACTTTCCAACCGAGCTCGAGGAGACCATGGGGATCGTGCCGCATTACTTCAATTCCCGCGCCGCGACGATCTATGGCGGTACCAACGAAATCCAGCGCAACATCATCGCCAAGGGGGTCTTGGGGCTGTAGGCGGGAAAGATCGTTAATCCCAATAACGCCGTCATATCCGCGAAGGTCGGGGCCATTCCTCCGGCGGGTCAACCGGTCACGGTGTTTGGAATCGAAACACCCGCGGGGAGGCAAAAATGGCAAAATGGATCCTGACCTTTGCCGGGACGACGACTTGATGGAAGATGGACGTGAATAGATGGATTTTGAACTTTCTAACGAGCAACAGCTCCTTAAAGACAGCGCCGATCGTCTGATTGCCGACCGCTATGACATGCAAGCTCGGAATAAAATCCTAGAAGGCGAGGCGGGTTGGAGCCGGGAAATTTGGTCGACCCTGGCGGATCTCGGTTTTCTGGGCCTTCCCTTCAAGGCCGAGGATGGTGGCTTCGATGGTGGGCCGGTCGAGCAGATGCTGATCCTGGAGGCCTTTGGACACGGCCTGTTGGTCGAGCCGTATATCGCCTCGGTGGTGTTGGGTGGCAGTGCGGTGGCGCTCGCCGGATCGCCGGAACGCCGGGCCGAGATCCTAGGTGGTGTAGCCTCGGGAGAACGGTTGCTAGCCTTCGCCCATGGGGAGCGCCTTTCCCGCTACCGGCTTCGGCAGGTCGAGACCACGGCCCGGCGCGAGGGCGACGGATGGGTGCTGGATGGCGAGAAGACCACGGTGATCCATGGCGGTGACGCCGACACCCTGATCGTCAGCGCCCGGACCAGTGGCGGCAAGGATGACGAAGCTGGGATCAGTCTTTTCGTGATCCCCGGTGATACCGCCAGGGTGACCAGGCGCGCCTATCCCACGATCGATGGAATGCGCGGCGCCGATATCACCTTCGCCCGGGTCGCGCTGCCCGGTGACGCGTTGTTGGGCGAGGTCGACAAGGCCTATGGCGTGATCGAACATGTGGAACAGCATGGCATCGCCGCTACGGCGGCCGAGTCCTTGGGCGCGATGCAGGCCTCGCTGGATATCTCTGTTGAGTATCTAAAAACGCGAACCCAGTTCGGCCGGCCGATCGGCGAGTTTCAGGTTCTTCAGCACCGCGCCGCCGATATGTTCGTCGCGGTCGAGGAAGCCCGCAGCATCGCCATCTACGCCGCGATGATGGTCTCTGAGACCGATCCGATCATCCGCCGGCACGCCATGGCGACTGCCAAGGTTCAGATCGGGCTCTCGGCCCGCGAGGTTGGGCAAGGCGGGGTGCAACTTCACGGTGGTATCGGGATCACCGAGGAATACGCTGTCGGCCACTATTTCAAGCGGCTCTCGATGATCGAGCGGCAGTTCGGCGATGTGGAGCACCACATGTCTCTATTGGCCTCGATGGGGCCGATGGAGTAGGTCAGGGACTGGACTGGGCACAACGTATTTCGGTACCCTAAAGATCGGCCTTGGCTGTCCAGTCGAGAGTCACCAACGAGCACCATAAACCGACCCGTATCTATCTCGAAAGGCGAGTCCGACACCTGAAGCGATGGTGGATGACGGATAGTGAACTATTTTCAAAAATCTTTCGCCGTGATCCGCTGCCCGTCACGATCAACGTTCTCAGGCGTGGGCCCTGCCTTTCGAGAGGGATGTGATAAACCTTCGAGGCGACGCGTTCATGTGAACCAATGCCGCGATGGCCAGAAAATTTTAGACTGGACCTGGAGATGCGTCTCTACGGTTCGCATCCGCTTACCATAGATCGTTAGCATGTCCTGTGGGCAAGCAGAGAACGCCATAAGCAGATCGATCTTGGCCCCGAACACCAACCGATCCACAGCATTCCGCCGCGGTGGCTCGAAACCAAGAAGGCCCGACAAGGTCGAGGGAATATTCATGGGAAAATTGAGTGATGACAGCGTTTTCGGAGCCTCCAGCTCCAGTTCCGCCAGCGCGGCGGCAAGGTTGTCGGTGCAGTTGTCGTGATACCCCTCACGGCCCAACAGGTGATAGCGGTGCGTATCACAAGCCGCCATCAACTCGAGGTATCCTCGACTACCGTTAGCATGGCGCGGCGATGGTTGCTGACATAGGCATCGCCAGCCTCCAGACAAAGCTTGGTCCGCATCGCCTCCATGGCCGTGCACTCATACCGTTCCTTGGCGTTGAAGGCCCAGGTGTCGGCGACCTGGTTGCCATGGGTGTTGATCACCTGCACGGTCTGACCACCTTTCACCCGTGCGGCCTTGCCACGTTGGTCTAGTATCTCGATCAAACCATTGGTTTCGCTATTGCCGAACCCTCCTCATGAGGTGGGAGGATAGCCCTGAGTACTTGGTCGTGTCTCCTGCGATAACGTTTAAGCGTCTCCCATTCGGGACCCTGGTCCGGTATGATTGTACGAAATTGTACAAAAATGGATGCATTAAGATGCCATCGCGCAAGATCCAGACATCCGAGTTTCCAAACGCCGATGAGGTCACGCAACAGGAGTCGCGTGGCGAGATCGCTTATGGCCGGCTGAAGGGAGCTATCCAGACCGGCGACCTGACGCCTGGCCAACGCATTCGTGAAAATGATATGGCGTCCTGGTTGGAGATGAGCCGCACCCCGATACGCGAAGCACTTCGGCGCTTGGAGGCGGATGGGCTGCTGACCTTTGCGCCCTATCGTGGGATGGTGATCTCGGAACTTGATCATCAGGCGGTGATGGAACTCTACTCCATGCGCGAGGTGCTAGAAGGCACGGCAGCCGGCCTCACGGCGCGCCACGCCTCCGATGCCGAGATCGCAGTGCTCAAGGATATCGTCGCTGGCGAGATTGACGATGCCGCCGACCCCCGCCGGATCGCTACTCACAACAAGCACTTTCACGACGCGCTCTACCGGGCGGCGCATAATCGCTATCTACTGAAGACCTTGAACGTGCTTAGTGACGCGATGGCGTTACTGGGAATGACGACAATGGCGATCACCGGGCGGTCGGAAACCGCGCATGGCGAGCATCTTGCGGTAGTCTCGGCGATCGAGGCACGCGACCCGGCAACGGCTGAAGCCAGCATGCGTGAGCATATCCGCATGGCCCAACGCGCGCGCTTGCGCCTGATGTTCCGAGAGGCCGAGGCCAAGAATTAAAAGCACGGTTCGTCGATAAGTGAGCAAAGACCTTACAGCATCTCACACCCGCGCTCCCGCAGCGTGGCGTCTACCCAGGAGCGGTCCGAGTTGCCGGCTTTGATCTCGACCATCTGCACGAACTCGGTGTCTTGTTTGGCCTGAGTGCGGGCGAGCGCCCCCGCGACCTCGTCATAGGGTACTACCAGAACACCATCCCAATCACCGATCACCAGGTCGCCCGGCTCTATCACCATACCATCCAGCGCGATCGGCACGTTGATCTCTCCTGGCCCGTCCTTATAAGGCCCCCGGTGTGAGACGCCAGCGGCGAAGGTCGGCAAATTGACCTCCAGAAAGGCCTCGACGTCGCGGACCGCGCCATCAAGGACAAAGCCACCGACACCAAGCCGCGCCGCATGCGCCAGCATCAGCTCCCCCATCAGCGAGTTGGTCAGGTCCCCGCCGCCATCACAGACAATGATATCGCCGGGTTTGGACATATCAATAGCCTTATGCAGCATCAGATTGTCCCCTGGCCGCGCCTTCACGGTCAGCGCCGGCCCCGCCATCTGCCCGGACTTGTGATAGGGTCGAAGCCTGGCACCGCCGGCGCTCATCCGCCACATGCTGTCGGACACATTGGCCACCGGCAAATCGAGGAATTTTTTCGCGACGCCAAGGTCAATGGCACGGGTTCGATTGAGAATACGGAATCCGATTGTCATTGGAGGGATCCTTTTTTAGGGCGTGGGTTCGGCCTGGCTCGTTCTAGTTCAGGTCCGGCTTATGCTTGGGAGATGGGTCTAGAAGGCCCTCCCACATCTGGCGGGTGCAGAGGGTGTAGGGGTGGCTTTCCTCCTGGTTGGTCACCAGGCCCAGTTTAATCAATTCGGCCGGCACCACGATCGAAAAGAATTCTGGAAACTTATCTGGCGTCAACTCGTCTGGGGAGACGCCCGGCTCGTAGAGTGGGGATTTTCGAAATTCCAAGGGCAGCTCCATTTCCGTGGTCCGCTCGAAGTTGCACTTGTTACCCTCGGGTGCCATGGAAAACCCGATAATCGGCTCGAAGCCGCCGGGTTTGGAAAACACGAAGGTGACGACGATCGGTTTGGTCTTCCCAGACATGACACCGAAATAGACAGCTGGCCCACCATTGGTGGCGGCAAGGGCTGGACGATGGGTAAAAGCGACAAGGCAAAACAGAGCTACCAGGGCGACATGACCTAGAGCCCATCCCAAGGAATGATCGAAGCGAATAAGCATGCCTAGTCTTTCCAATTTTTTTGCTAGTTTCCCGATCGCGGCGGAGAGCGCAAGCATCAAAGGACCTTTCCGCGTATTTGTATGCCGTTCACCGTGGGGCAATTGCGCAGACGCGCCAACTTTCCATGTCCATGTTCCAACATTCTTGTTAACAAACTTCACGCGACACCGCGTTGCCTCGGCTTTAAGGTCGCTTCGCGCGCGATCCCCTCTCACCGCCTCCGAGCCTGCATGTCCCAAGCACGTACCCACAGCGTCGAGACCTCCTATGGTTGGGTGGTCATCATCGCCTCGCTAATGCTGCATAGCATCGGGCTCGGCGCCCCAAATATCCTGTTTGTCACCCTGAAGCCGATCGCCACCGATCTTGGGACCGCGCGGGCGATACCGTCGATGGCCTATTCGCTGATGATGCTCGGGGCCGGAGCCGGTGGGATCTTGATGGGCTGGTGGATGGACAAGCGCGGGATCCTGCAGCCGGTACTATTCGGGTCGGTGATGATCGCGCTTGGTGCATATATTGCCAGTTTCGCCGAGGATCAGTGGAGTCTTTTTCTCGCAAACGGGCTTTTTATCGGCTTCATGGGCAAAGCGGCGATGATCGCGCCGCTGATCGCTAACGCGACACGCTGGTTCGACAGACGTCGCGGGCTGGCGATCTCGATCATCGCCTCGGGCCAGGGTCTGTCGGGTGCGCTCTGGCCGCCGTTGATCCGTTACATGAATGACACGGTCGGGTGGCGCGAGACCTATTGGTATTTCTCGATCTTCGCAATCTGCACGATGCTGCCGCTGGCATGGTTGATCCGGCCCAAGCCACCGGTCCTGCCAGCCGGCATGTTGGTTGATCGAAACGCCGAGGATGGGTTGGTCCTGGGCCTTCCGGCACGGACGGTTCAAGGCATTCTCTGGCTGGCAGTAGTCGGCTGCTGCACAGCTATGGCGATGCCGGTCGTCCACTTGGTCAGCCACGCTAACGATCTTGGTCATCCGATGTCGCGGGCGGCGGAGTTGCTGTCGGTGTTGATGGTGGCGGGCTTCATCAGTCGTATCCTGTTCGGGATGCTGGCCGATCGGATCGGTCCGGTGCCGACCTTGCTGATCGGATCCGCTTGCCAGGCGGTGATGCTTCTGATCTTTTCGATGATCGAGAGCCTATCCGGCCTTTATATCGCGGCAATCCTGTTCGGCCTCGGTTTCGCTGGGATCATGCCTTGCTATCCGATGATCCTGCGGATGTGGTTCCCAGTAAGCCAGATCGGCTGGCGGATTGCGGCGCAATACATGTTTGCCGCCCTGGGCATGGCGGTCGGCGGCTGGATGGCTGGCCAAGTCTATGATCTCACCGGCTCGTACAGCGCCTCGTTCCTCGGTGGCTTTGCGTTAAACGTGATGAATTTCATCCTGATCGCCGGGCTTTATATGCGCTCCAAACGCATAGATGACAGCCCGGTGGTGGCCTAGTGATTAGCACGTTCGGACGGCATCATACCTTCCGTCATCCTCCTTACGAACTGTTGTTCAGAAGATCATTCAGCCCAAAACTCACCAATAAGCCGTCACCCTGCGCTTAACGCGCCGGAGTCAGCGACGTGTTATGGATGGCGGAGCCTTTTTAAGGAATTGCCTTAGTGCTCCACCGACCTTCGCGACCAGGGGAGTCAGAGGAGGTTCGATAAAACTGAACACATGGGATGTGAGGGTTTTCCGCGCAACGTCGACATGCTTGGCGCTAGCAAAAAGATGACCATGACGAGGCGACCGCGCCGCAATCACAGCCCAGCATTCAAGGCAAAGGTTTCTGTTGCCGCGATCACAGGTGAGAAAACCCTGATCGAGCTGGCGCTTGGTTTTGATGTTCACCTTAACAAGATCACGCAATAGCGGGACCAGTTTTTGGAAGGCGCCACAGTGGCTAGAGGATCAGGGGAAAGAGAACCTTCGAATCGAACATGACTTCATAGTAGAAGATTGAACAACCAATTATTGGCGGTAAGTTTGGATATTTAGATTCCATTATTATCCATGCAATTCGACCCTGTGAAATACCTCTTCCTTTCTTGGTTCGAGAGATTCTGTCAAGGAGCAAAGAGGTGACCACAGAACTTACTTCATGTTCGGCATTAACCCTGATGATTTGTTTTTCTAAAGCAACACAGGACGAATCCGTATCTTCGTTGACCTGTGGATAGAATAAGAATCCTATAATTACCAGTCCTAGAAATCCGAATAAGAACAAATATTTCATCTATTATCTCCTTTTTATAACAATTCTACAACGTGCCGAAATATTGCAACTAAGGACTGCCTCGTTGTATAAATTAAGAAAACTAATCGCCGTGCTCCACACATCAGTTGAAGTAAGAGAGAAAATAATGGTCAAAATAGGAGGTTGATTCTGCTCCTATGAGGATTATAGCAATCTCCGTTCAAGATGGTATATCAGATGGTAGTGAGTACGACCCAGTAGAGGACCAGAATTGCACTTAGTTCCAGCATTAGTAGGAATCATACCCTTAATTCAAAAGGATAGATATTTTAGAGGATGGCGCAGTAACATCCAAACACAGGACCCAAGAACGAATAGTCTGATTAGAACCTCCAAAAGACCTATTCCATTCTTTTTCTTTTATCAGATTTTCTTTCCCCGTATGAAATACCCGTCAGTCTGGTTCCAATCCCTCTACACCGCAAACTCAATCTGTATCGGTGAGTGTCATATCCAACAAACCGTCTTCCGTATGTGTTTGCTACCTTCCCTGTGGTGCCAGTTCCCATAAATGGATCAACCACCAAATCTCCTTCGTCAGTCGTTTGGAGAATGGGTAGAGTGAAAATAGCCTCTGGAAATGGTGCTGGATGTTCAATGGAGGATCCCTTGGTGAACTGATTTACCACA
>JAPKDN010000450.1 GCA_028822575.1 Alphaproteobacteria bacterium
GTCAGGATATGAGCACTTGGAAACGACACGGTGCCCGCAAAGCCCGCCGCCAACGTGACCAGGACGATCGCGCGCCGGGCCTGGGTCCCCATACTGTGGGTCAGGATCGCGAAGCATGGCTCGTAGAGCGACCCGGCCATGCCGATGCCGATGAAGACCCAGACCGCATAGAATTCCCAGACCTCGGTCACCCGGGAGAGCAGCACCAGCATAACCGCGGACAGGATGGCTCCGCCGGCGAAGACGAGGCGCCCCCGGCCATGATCGATCTGGCGGCCCGCCATCGGCGCCAGCGCCGCCGAGACGATCAAAGATAGCGTGAAGGCGCCAGTCAAAGTGGCCTTGGAAAACCCGAGATCCATCTCCCAGATCGGCAGGAGGGCCGGGAAGGAATAATAGTAACAGGCCCATACCAGGGTCTCGGCGATGGCGAAGGGCCAGACGATCCGGCCGAACGGGACCCGTTCAGGCTTGGCTTCAGAAGCAGGCCAGGCCGTCACGCCGATTCGATTCAGCTACGTTCGACATTGGCGCCGCGCACCGGCACGCCAAACTCCTTGTGACAAATATCGGCCAGTAGTTTCACACCCTCGCGGATCTCGTCCAGGCTCGGACTGCCGAAGCAAAGCCGAAACTTGTTACGCGCCGGCTCAGCGTCGGAGGCCCATTCCGGGCCGGGATTGATGGCGACCCCCTCTGCCGCAGCCGCTTGGGCCAGTTTCATGGTGTCAACATGATCCGGCAGGGTAATCCATTGGAAGATCCCCCCCTTGGTCGGAACAAACTCAGCAGCGGTACCAAAATTTTCTTCGAGCGCCTCGATCATCACGTCGAGCTTGCCTTTCAGGGTGCCACAAAGCGTGTCGATATGACTGTCGAACTTAGCGGTGCAATACTCCGCCAACATCATCTGTTCCAACGCGCCGGTGCCGCCGTCATTCTTGACGGCGACCATGCGCGAGAGCACGCCCCAATCCGCAGCTATATAGCCAACCCGAAGCGCCGGCGCGATGGTCTTGGAGAACGAGCCGACGTGAATTACCCGGTTGCCGCCACCGTCCATCGCCGCGATCGCCGGCGGACGCTTTCCGTCCCAGAGCAAGTCGGCATAACACTCGTCTTCCAAGATCGGCACGCCGTATTCCTCAGACAGACGCAACAGCTCGCGGCGCCGGTCCTCGGGCAGGATGCTACCACCAGGGTTCTGGATCGTCGGGATGATGTAAATATATTTCGGCGTCACCCCCTCGGCCTTAAACTCGGCGAGCCTGGCTGCGAGCAGGTCCATCCGCATGCCGTCGTCATCCAGCGGAATGCCGACCGGTGTCGCGCCGAACTTCCTGAGCCGACCGAGAGCGCTGCCATAACTGAACTGTTCGACCAGCACAACGTCACCCGGCGCGCAGAGAATCGAATTCACCAACTCTAAGCCATGGTTCGAGCCCGATGTGATCAACACATCATCCGCCGAGACCCTCATGCCGCTTCGCTTGCCCAGCTTATCCGCAACAAACTGGCGCAGAGGCATATAACCCTGCGGTCCACTTTGCATGCCATAGGTGGCCAAGGTCGCACCCTCGCGGCGCAGCACCGCCGCCGTCGCCACGATCATGTCCTCGACTGGCACGCTCGGCGCGTCATTATTGCCGCCAACGAAATTGAAGGGGGGGAGGCCGCCCCAGCGCTTGGCGGGGCCCGGAATACCGGGACGTAACAGAGGGCTATAGTCAAGTTCGATGGCCACGGTGCATTCCTTCACAACGATAGGAAAAAACGATAGAAGCAGAGTGAAAAATATCGTTACACTATATCCCAGAGATGATTGACTCGCTCGCGTCTTTCCACGGCCATGGCGGATTCAGCAAACTGGCGCTAACACTGGCGAACCCGCCCCGCCTTTTGACCCGCTTACCAAGGAACATCGATGTCCACCGACCAGCACCCTCTCACGGGCATCCGTGTCCTCGACATGACCCAAATTTACAACGGCCCGTATTGTACATTTCTGATGGCAATGGCTGGCGCCGATGTGATCAAGGTGGAGCCACCGGGCGGAGAGCATTTGCGCCGCCGCAACGCGCGCGGCGGGGCACTTTATCCGTTCAAGATGCTAAACCCGAACAAGCGCAGCATCACCCTGGACCTGAAGAATTCGGATGAACGGGCGATCTTCCTGGAACTGGCCGAGACAGTCGACGTGGTGATCGAGAATTACGCGCCCGGCGTGGTCGACCGGCTGGGCGTCGGGCACGCAGCGGTCAAAAAGGTCAATCCTAATATTATTTACGCGTCCGGCAGCGGTTACGGCCAGGACGGCCCCTATGCCGGCTATCAAGCGATGGACATCGCAGTCCAGGCCATGGGCGGCGTGATGAGCCAGACCGGCTTTCCCGAAAACCCACCGGTCAAGGCCGGGGTCGCGCTGTGCGATTTCTTCGCCGGCATTCATCTCTATGGCGGCGTGATGACCGCGCTTGTCAAACGCGGGAGGACCGGAGAGGGGTCCTTTGTGGATGTCTCGATGCAGGAGGCGGTTTTCCCGGCGTTCGCCTCCAATCTCGGCCTGATGTTCGACAGCGACGGGGTGCCGAGCCGCACAGGTAACTTCCACGGCGGCCTGTCCATCGCGCCTTATGGCGTGTTCCCAGCCAAGGACGGTTACACGTCGATCATCTGTAACAACGACATCCATTGGGACCGCCTGCTAGATGCCATAGGCCGGGCGGATCTGAAGGATGACCCCCGCTATGTGACCATGGCCGCGCGAGTTCAGAACCTTAAAGCCGTGACAGAACTGATCTCCGAGTGGTCGGCTACCCTCGACCGGGCCGATATCATGGAATGCCTTAACAAGGCACGGGTGCCCTGCGGCTCCGTCAAGGACCTTAACGAGGTCGTTGAGGACGAAAACCTCCATGCCCGCGGCATGATTCGCTGGATCACCGATAGCGAGGGCCACCGCTCCCTCGCCGCCGCCAGCCCACTGCATATCGATGGCGTCAACCAGGTGGATTATCAATTGCCGCCCGAGGTCGACGCGGACCGAGAGGAGATTTTGGCGGAGTTAAAGGAACGGCGGGGACGTTAGAATTATCACGACTGGTTCGGACAGAGGACCGGCGTGTAATCCCACGACGTCATCGTGAGGCCCAGCCAAGGCTTTTAGTCGGTGCAATCGTTTGCTCTGGATTTCTAAACCCGGTTTCGTGACCTTCGATATCGAGGGCATGGTAGCCAAGGAACTCGCCGCCGGTGGTGTTGAAACGACGGCTTACGCCTTGTTGGTGGGACATCACGGCAAAATCATTTACAAAAGCGCCTGGGGTTTTGAGCCGGATTATTCCATTGTCTTGTCGGACGATTGGATTGATCGCGTGACCCGACGGGCCTTGGTGGAAATCGATCGCCGGTTAGTCCCAATACCCGACGCAGTCGCGGATGCGGCGCTTCCCATGGCGGTCGCGAGCGGTAGCATTTGGCGGGCGCTCGCGACTGGTATACAGCATTTGGAAATCGACGGGATCGTCAAGAATCGTTACTTCTCCAGCCACGATGACGGCAAACACAAACTGCCTCCGAATGTCTATCTCCAGGCCTGCGCCGGCCTTACCCTCGCGCAGGGTCGCGGCGTTGAGGCCGGAGATTTCCACTCCAGTGTCACCAGCCCACTTTCCGTTGGTTTGACGGTGATAGAATTCGCGCCAAATTTGGATACCGATAGTTTGTTAGCCACGGGCGCAACCAAAATGATCGAGAAAATGGCGGACCTG
>JAPKDN010000451.1 GCA_028822575.1 Alphaproteobacteria bacterium
AGAGGCGATATTAACGATCCTCCCACCCTTGCCGTGCGCCGCCATGTGCCGGGCCACCGTCTGACCACACTTGAAGGCACCTCCAAGATTGATCCCCAGAACGCGCCACCAGAAATCATCATCCATTTCCAGAAACGGCGCCTTGTCCATGACCCCGGCGTTGCAGACCAGGATGTCGACCCTGCCGAGGCGCTCCACCGCAGCTTCGACCATCGCCTCGACCGAAGCTCTATCCGAAACATCGACACCAAGCGCGGTCACCGTATCGCCACCAGCGCCGCTGATGCCCTCGGCGGTTGCGTTCGCCACGTCCTCGTCCCGGTCGGCGATCACCACATGTATGCCATCCGCCGCGAGCCGGGCGACGACCGCCCGCCCGATGCCACGCGCGCCACCGGTGACGATGGCTGTCCTGAATGGCGTGGTCATGATAATTCTCCTTCAAGCACTCATAGCTCCACTTGAGAGACTAGCCTCGTGCCCGCAACTTCGCCAACGGGAACACGCAGGCACCGGCCACGATCAGGTGTTTCAGGCCACAGCCACTGATTACACCGCAGGTGAGGTTCAGGATCTCGTAGTCAAAAAGCGCCACCACGATCGCCAACCTATAGATCACCATAACGCCCGCGAGGAAGCGCCCATCGGTCTATCTTCGCTCGGGAAACAACCACGCCATTAACGGCAAGATCAGCATTGGGCCGAACTGAATCAGGGCCTGAGGTCACCCCGCCCAATGCTCTCGGACCAATTCCAATAAAACAAGCTAGCGACACCCAGGGCCACAGCTATCGGTACGACCCTGATAATCCCGACACGGCGGTCGCTGCGATCGGCGGTAAACGCGTTGAAGAACGCGATGAAGGCCGCGGTCATCCGCAAACGGTCCCAGAACAATCGATCGTTGCTGGGCACTCTATGCTAATAGCCGGCGGGATCGCGGGCCGGTCACACCCCACAGCCCGGCGGGCACCCGCCCGGTCTCGGTGGCGCCGTAGCCGTTCAGAATCCGCAGACCTAACTTATCCACCCCGACCCGTCGAGTTTCGTCCGTCACCTTCTCGACGCCGGCAAAGACACCTTGGACATTGAAGAAGTCATAGGCGTGCCCCATCCGGGCATAGCCGGTCAGGAATGTATCAGTGCCGAAAAGGATCGTCATGTTGCTGTCATAAACTAGGGCTGGGACGATCAGGTGGTGCCGCGGCGAAGGATAAAGGAAAGTCTGCACGCCAGAGAGTAGCGGCAGGATCAGCCCACCGGTCAGTCCGAAGGAATGGAAGACTGGCAGCGCGTTCGGCGCGATATCGCTGGTATAGAAATCCACCCAGACGGCAAATTGGCAGCGGTTGGCCAATAGATTGCCGTTCAACAGCACCATGCCCATGGGAGTGCCCTCGGAACCGGAGGCGAACAAGACTGCCGCCGGTTCGCTCGCCTTGACCCCAAGTCGCCGGTGTAGCCAACCGGCGAACGGGCGCGCTAGGAGCCCGGTCAGTTTGTCCACGGAGGAAACGCCATCACGAATATCTTTGAAATAGACCTCCCGAGCGACGACTTCGATCGCGGTGATCAATTCCTCCAGTTTGCCGATCTCGACGAACCGCCGGGAGGCCAAAACGGTCTGGAGCCCGGCGGCCCGGCAGGCAGAGAACACGCTGGCGAGTCCCGTCGAGAAATTGAGCGTCGCTGGCACCCGCCGAGTTCGGCAGCAGGAAGCCAACTCGCTCACCCGGCTGGGAAAGCCTGGCCAACGCCCAGACCAGGATCAGGGAACCGAGAACGATACGATTGTAATGCGTCGGCTTTCGTCGATATCCTCCACCACGTCGGCGCCATGGGCGCCGTCTTGCCTCCAACAGCGCCTGGTAAAGGGTTTTGTCTAGGTCGTAGGTCTGGAAGTGCAAATCCAACATCATATCATAGAGCTGCTCACCGGCGATCCGACGTCGGACCCGGCCGATCGTGTTCTCGGGGATTTTGAAACGCCGAGGCGGTAGAATGGAGATAATGATTTTTGGAAACCAACGCTGGCGGGTCTTACCTTTCATACGGCTGAGCGTGCTGGTCTCGGCGCCGGCGATCCGGATCGGCGCCAGATTTGCCTCCGTCTTGTCAGCGACCATTCCCGGGGCCCTCGTGGACCTTCATTAGGGAGCTGGTAACGGTGGTCCCTCAGGGAATATCAACAGATGATTGCCTTGGCGGACCTCGTGTATCAGCGACATGTTGGCGACGGCTTTGGCAGGATCCACGGTAAAGATCCGCGCGATCGACAGGAACGGCCATGCGCCCCATTTTTGGCAATATGGTTGTCGACCGCGAAAACTGGCCAGCCAGGGAGGAAGGTCGCCAGCAAGACCCCATCCAGAAACGAGACATGGTTGGCAACGATGACCGCGCGTGCGCCTGTCTTGCTATAATTGTCTAACCCCTCGACCCTGACCCAGTACAGCGGCCACAGGATAATCGTGAAGATCATCTTGATCAGATTATGCTTTAGGAGCCGGCGGATATAGATGGCCACCAACGCGTTCGCGACAGCCAGCGCCAACAATGCGTCGACGACCATGAGCATAGCGTTCAGGATATTGTTCGCGGCGATGCTGGGGCGCGCGCTCGTTCTGCAGGATCACGTAGAGCGGCACGCTGAAAAGACGGCCCGAGATCGCGGTGGCTAACCGGTCGAACAATACCCGCCGGTTTTCCGGTGCCGTCAGAAAAGTGCCGGCGCCCACCAGGGCCACGCCCGCCTCTCGGTCAGCCACGGCGATGAAGATGGTCATGGCGATTGCGGTTTAATCGTTGACGTTGCCGCCGGACTTGATCAAACCTCGCAAGCGCTCGGCGTCATATTCCATCTCCAGGCGTTCAGCTACGGCCTTGGCCTCGTCCTCCAAGTCCTCGCCGCAGTCGATTGGATCAGAGTGACGCCAATCCGCGAGATAACTATCCGTATCGGCGGCATCACTCCGCATCGCAGCGGCGTCGATGGCTTTGGCGAATTTGTCAGTGAGCTCCATCTTCGCGCTCTCGCGCTTGCGGCCCCGACCGCGCTCAGCGATTACCAGGGCCGGGATATCCCGCCAATAAACCGTGATAAGACACGCCATCTCGGTCCTACCACTCCACGGTCGCGGCGCACCCGGCAGCGGCGGCACGGACATAGTCACCAAGTTCTCCATACCCACAAAAACGATATTCATAGTCAAGGCCCAAGCGTTTAGCCGCCTGGCGAGCCTTGGCCTGGAGGCGTTCATCCTCGATCTGGGCAATATAGATCAGCTTGGTGTAATTGCCGAAATAATCGCTGAGCAATTCTGGGAAACGGTCGATGCCCAGGCCCTTGATGATGATCCGATCGAAATGCCGGGTCAGATAGTCCGTCAGATAGAAGTTGGTCGGGTCAGCGTCGTGGGTTTTGTCAAATTCCTCGCTGCCCATATAGAACTGATAGCAATGTGGGCCTGGAATGCGCTCGATACCCTCTTCCTCCAGAACTCGGTCAAGCTCACCGCCGGTACCGCAGTCGCCATAAAGCACATAGACCTGGTCGAAACGTCGGCCCATGCCACGGATCTTGGACAGGACCGCTGGCGCGATCTTTTGGGGGGTGTTGTGCCAATGCGCTGGCAAACAGGCGATGGTTAGTTCCGACCAACCAGTCGATTCCTTCAACGCCACGATCTCTTTGGCCAACGCCCCACATGCAATGAACAAGGTCGTCGGCCGGTCCAGGGAGTCGGGTAGGCTTGGTGGGCACGACATCA
>JAPKDN010000452.1 GCA_028822575.1 Alphaproteobacteria bacterium
GGCTTGGCGATTATCTCATGTCGGATGCCTCCCAATAACATTTGACTGGGTCGTGGCATAGACGCCAGCTTCCACTATCATCTGCGCTCTCGTATTGTCATTTCCTGGAGCTTTTGATGAGCGTCAACACCATTACTGGCCGGTCTGCCTTTATCGCCCTGTTGAAGGATGAGGGGATCACTCACATGTTCGGCAACCCGGGCACAACTGAGCTGCCGATCATGGACGCACTCACCGAGCACCCGGACATGAATTACATGATGAGTATGCAGGAATCCCTGGTGGTCTATATGGCTGAGGGGTACTCGCGCTCGTCTGGTAAACTGTCGGCTTGCAACGTTCATGTGGCACCGGGCTTGGGCAATGCTATGGGCGCGATCTACGCCGCAAAATTCGCTAATACACCAGTCATCATCACCGCCGGCCAGCAGGAACTTGGCCACGGCCTGACCGAACCATTGCTTTATGACCCGCTAGTGCCGATCGCCGAGCCGCTGGTGAAATGGGCTGTCGAGGTCACGCGCCTGGAAGATCTTCCTCGTATCGTCCGCCGCGCCGCCAAGATCGCCATGACCCCGCCGATGGGCCCAGTCTTCATCTCTCTACCAGGTGATATACTGAACCAAGAAGGCGCAATCGAGATGGGCGCCCGCACCCGGGTCGACACAAAAGTGCGCCCGGTGGATTCGACACTGGAGCGGGTCGTGGACCGTATTCTCATCGCCAAGAACCCGGTTATTGTTGCGGGCCATGAAATCGCCACTGATAGCGCCTTCGATGAGGCGGCGGCCTTCGCCAGCCTAGTCGGTTGCCCGGTTTATCAGCAGACCGTGCAATACGGTGCGCATTTCCCGTCCGAGCATCCGGCCTATATGGGATCGCTTACCCGCGATCAACAGCAGGTGCGGGATATCCTTACCCCCCATGATTTGCTTATTGTACTTGGCGCCGACGTGTTGCGGATGTCGGTTTGGGCCGATGTGGAGCCATTGCCCGAGGGCATGCCGATTATCCAGCTAGGCCAGCGAGATTGGGAAATGGGGAAGAACTTCCCAACGGAAATCGCCGTGCGCGCCGATATCAAGGAAACCTTGAAGGCGCTCAATCCGGTCTTCGAGGCTAGGGGCGGCGAGGCCCAAACGGCCAAGGCCAAGACGTTGATCGCCAACCTCGTCGACAAGAACTGGAGCACCAAGCGCGCTGCCATGGTCGCCAAGCTCACCGCCGACGCGGGCGGGCCGGTGATCGACCCATCCTGGATGGTCATGAAGGTCATCGACACGATGGCCGAGGATACAATCATCGTCGAGGAGGGAATCACCAGCACCAAGGCGCTAAACGCCTTACTTCCCTACAAGAATCCAACCTCGATGTTCGGCATGGCCAGCGGTGGTATCGGCTGGGGCGTGCCGGCGGCGTGTGGGGTGCAAGCGGCCTATCCGGACCGCCCGGTGATTGCGATCATCGGCGACGGCAGCTCGATGTACTCGATCCAGGCACTGTGGACGGCGGCGAACCAGAAACTGCCGATCACCTATATCATCTGTGACAATGGCGGTTATCGGATCATCAAGGAACGGTTGCACGCCTTTCATGGCAACGAGAACTTCATCGGCATGGACTTCAAGGAACCGGGGGTGGATTTCGTCGGTCTGGCACAGTCGCTCGGCGTGCCGTCGACGCGGGTCAACACCCATGACGAATTAATTCCGGCATTGGAGGCCGCGCTGGCCAACCGGTCGGGGCCGAACCTGCTCAGCGTGACCGTCGATCGCGGGCGGTTCTAGGCGGTTTGCGGTGATCGGACATATTGGCTTTATTGGTTTCGGCGAGGCCGGTTGGAGTTTTTCCTCCGGCCTGCGAAAAGCTAACCCGAATCTGCGGATCACCGCTTACGACATCCGTTACCCGACGGACGAGGGCATGCGAGACAGGGCCGCCGCGCTGGGGGTCATCGCCGTTGATGCTGTTGACGCGTCGATCGTCGAGCCGGACATGGTGCTCTCCTTTGTTGTCGCCAAGGCCTCCGTCGAGGTGGCCGAGGCGTCGGCGGTGGTGATGCATGCTGGCCAATTCTATGTCGATTGCAACTCGACCTCGCCGCAGATGAAGCAAAGGGTTGAGGCGGCCTTGGCGGATTGCCCAGCCGGAATGGTCGATTCCGCCGTCATGTCCGGCCTGCCGGGCAATCGTCACAAGGTTCCGATGAATTTGTCGGGGCGGGACGCGGGGGAAGTGGCGGGGTTGCTCAACGCGCTTGGGTGCGTGTGCGATCCCATGGGCGAGGCGGTTGGCGCGGCCTCGGCGTTGAAGATGATGCGCAGCGTGATGATGAAGGGGATCGACGCGCTACTCCTGGAATGCATCCAAGGGGCTCGACATTATGGCGCGGCGGAAGCGGTGCTAGTCTCGTTGGCCGATTCTTATCCCTGTACCGATTGGGTGGCACGGGCGCCAAAATCCTTGTCCCGTGCCTCGGAACACGCTGTGCGCCGGGCCTCTGAGATGCGCGAAGTCTCCGAGACACTGCGTGCGGTAGGCGTCGAGCCGATGATGGCCGAGGCGACATCCCGCCGCATCGCGCTCGCCGAAGGGCTGATCAAGGCGAATGACGGCAAGGAGTTCAAATCGTTAGATGAACTGATGGTGGCAATGGAGACGCTGGACTAACATTGGTTGTCTTCCAGCCGGTATCTGTCCTTTAAGTTAGCGATCCATCACTCGTACTCTCGCTCCTTCCACCACGGATAAAACGCCGGTGTGTCCTTGCTTGGCTTCATGGTAAAATTCGCCAGTCGCTTTTCGAGGAATGACTCGACGCCCTCCTTGGCGTCCTCGGCGCGTCCGGTCTGCGCGATGCCGCGGGCAACGGAGACGGCGGAGGTGTTGTTGGCGATTTCACAAGCAATTTCTCGGGCCCGCGGCATTAGGGCGTCGGGCGGCACGACTTCCTTCACCAGGCCGCCGGCCAAAGCTTCTGGTGCCTCGAAGACCCTGCCCGAGAAGACCCATTCCAGGGCCTGCTGAATGCCGACAATGCGGGGCAGGAACCAACTGGAGCAGGCTTCGGGCACCACGCCGCGCGGTCTGGGAGGCGATGCGAATGTCCATCGGAAGGATTATGGTGACGCCGGTCCCCACGCTCGGGCCATTGATAGCGCCGATGACCGGTTTCTTGCTCTCGAAGATGCGTAGGGTGACTTGGCCGCCGCCGTCGCGGAAACTGTCATCGAAGTTGAATGTATCTCTGCCCTTGGAAAGATCCGCTCCGGCGCAAAAGGCCCGGCCGGCACCGGTGACGATGATCACGCGCACGTCGTCATCCGTGTCGGCCTTTTCGAAAGCATCGATCAATTCCTCGCGCATGATCGGGGTGAAGGCGTTTAGCTTTTCTGGGCGGTTTAGGGTGATCGTCGCGACGCGCGCGTCTACGTCGTAAAGGATGTGTTGGTAGGGCATTCGTGAAGCCTTCGCTTGGTTTTTCTTGAGCGTATCGTCGTCATTGGTAGGGTATCACCCCAGCGAAATCTGGGGCTATGGCTCGAACTCCGGTCACTGTTCCGAACGGGTGGTGCGGGCACGGAGCGGTGATAAAGCACCAGCTTTCGCTGGCGCGACGGTGAGTGTCGGACGCAACTTGGCCAACATAATCCGTCGGCGAGAGCCCATTCTCAATACCGCCAATAGCAGCCGTCGATGAGGAAGTCTTGGTCGGTGTGATACGACGACACGTCGCTCATCAAATAGACCGCGATGCCGCCGAAAT
>JAPKDN010000012.1 GCA_028822575.1 Alphaproteobacteria bacterium
GTGCAGACACAAAAGTCAGCGGTCAGCGGCGGTGGGCCGGGTCGGCCTTGCAATTCCTCGAACAATTGCGCGTGTTGTTGGATCTGCGGCAGGCGTTTTTCCCAGGGGCGGTCGGCGAACATCACCATGCGCCCACCAAGCTTGGCGGCGGAGATCACCGAATCCTCGCTTGAGGCAACCGCATAGATCCGCTCATCGATTGGGAAGCGAGGGCGGGGGCGAATTTCGACCTTCGGCTGCTTGTAATACTTGCCGTCGCCTTCCATCCAGCCGGTGCGCAGGGACTCCACAATCAGTGCCGCCGCCTCATCAAAGCGCTCGCGGGATTCGGTCATGGTCGTGCGGAAGCCTTCGAACTCGCACCGCGCCAGACCGCGCCCCATGCCAAGCCGCATCCGTCCGCCGGAAAGATGATCCAACACCGCCGCCCGCTCGGCCACTCGAAGCGGGTCCTGCCAAGGCAAGATCACGGCTGCTGTCCCAACGTCTATGTCGGGGTACCTCGCCGTCAGATAGGCCATGAGTTGAAGGTTGTCGGGACAGAATGAATAGTCGCGAAAATGATGCTCCACCGCCCAAAGGCAATCGAAGCCCGCATCAGCCGCGATCTCGGCGATCCGAAGCTCCTCGTCCCAGACCTGCTGATCGCTGACGCTTTCCTCGCAACCATATTTGGTGAACACCATTTGCAGGCCGATATCCATCGCTTCCTCCACGCTTGGTGTGATCGTTTAGCGGAGTGTTCCACGAAAACCCAAGGGTCGAAAGATATTCAAACCAAGGGGGATGGCGATATCGCAAGAGGGGTCGCCGCGTCGCTCACTGCGTGCGAAGGGTAGTTTTTCGACCGGGAAGCGCTTTCATGATCCTGAGACTGGATCAGGTTTTGGATCTACCCTCCGGCTTCGCGTGCTTGCCCGTTAAGTCAGTTCCCTTGCCGTCGCGCTTCTCGATACCGCCCCTGCCCTTGCGCAACAGCACGCCAGGGGCCATCGATCGATCATTCTCACGCAACCTAAGGCGCAGCAACAGGCGCTCAAGCGCCGGGTCGTCGATATCCTCGAACGCGTTCCGGGTATGCAGCACCAGACAGTTATTGGTCAGCACGATCTCACCCGGTTCCTAGACAAAGTTCAAGCGTACCTCGGGGCGGTTCGAGATTTGGTCCAACGCATCAAGTGCCGCGTGCTCGTCGTCGGTCAGCGCGACATGACCCTCGTCGACCGCGAGATCGATATAACCCCTGATATAGATCACGTTCGGCACGCCATCGGTCACCGAGAAGATAGGAATTCGTTCCGCCGTCACCGGCGGCTGTCCCGGCGGCTGCTCGCCAAAGCGATGGCGGTAATAGCCACGACACAACAGCGCCAACAGACCCGGGCACTCGGCCGCCATGATGTTGTGAATGGTGATGGCGCTGGCGTAACCGCTCACCCCACCCTCGATCGCCGGGCGCACGTACAGCATCGCCTGATGGTCACAGCGATCGGTATGCAGCTTAAGCTCGCGGCTATTACGGTAGGCGCGTTTGCGCTTGTCTTCGTCGCCAATATTCACCACCTCGCCGATCAGATCCCACATGTTGCTTTGCGAGACCGGCCGGCCGAGATGGGTGCCGAGCCCGAGATTGAGCCGCTTCAGGTCTTCGGGGTCATAGCGTGAGACCGGAAGGCCACACAGCATGACGCGCCCCCGCCCCTGACGCATCCCATCGCGCCAAGCCACGACATTGCCCGCGATGCCGCCGAGCTAGAAACGCGCGCTGGTGATGTCATCATGACTATCGGCTTCGCTGTTCAGACGCGCCAGGCCATCCTTGAATGCCTGGATATGCCGCAGCGTCAGATCAATGGCGAAGCCATCCTTGCCACCCAGTTCCAGAACCGTCCAGGCGGCGGGATGGACTATCGGCTGTATCACGGTATCAAGCATGGATATTCCATCGAAGACGCATGTTAGAGCGCAAAGCGCACCGCGTCCGCCAAAATCGCGCCGCGCGAGGCCATGAAATTAAGTCCGATGTAGTGCGTGGCGCAGGCCGGTGCGTGGACGATTATATTCTCCAAACCCGGCATAATATCATGGTTACGGGCCGAGAACGCCGTCAGCACGAAACCCATCACACAATATTGGTGCAAATTCCAACGACCAGCAACGCCTGGAGACGGTTCTAGTTCACCCAATCGACCAGCGCGTTGGACCCGTCCGGGCGGGTCGCGCCGATGAATTCGTTGATGCAATCCTTGCGCAACAGGGTGCCATTGCCGTCATCTTCCAGGTAGGCCAACTCCGGCACCAGGTTCTCCTCGCCGGCCCCGGCCTTGCAATGCGGGGGATAGGGTGGCCCGGCCTTGCCGGGCGCGTGGGTGTCGAAGAAGGCCAGACGATTTGTCTCACACACCATGGCGGCGACTTGCGGGCTCTCCACCGGCGGCACCAGATTGCCGGCTCCGACGGTCGCGAAGCCATTGATCTCGTCGACGACCACAAGGCCGATGCGCCGCGCGCCGACATCGACCGGCCCCATGGCAAGCGGCATGTCGCACCCAGAAGATCGTTAATCAACGCCGTACCAGGTCCATCTTGCATTCATGCCTCCCGCCGTGATTACTCAAGGCACACAGTTTACGGGACCCTCTTACCGGTTACAAAAACCGCGATCATGCGACCCGCATCCCAGCCGCTACGAAGTCGATTAATTCAAAACCGTCGATAACGAAGCCTCCAAATCGTCCAGCGGTACCCGCATATCCCATCGGCCTTGCCGGCGGTCCAGGTTCGGCGACATTTCGCATGTCACGGACCGGTGCCGATGTCCACAAGCCATGGCCAGAGCGGTAAGATGCCTCGGCATCTCGCTGCCCTGGCCAAGTTCGATGATCTCACAGCCCGGTGGAGCGAAAATCATATTGGCCATTCCCGCGCCGTGCGCAGAAACAAGGACGCGCGCGCGATGGAGGCCCATGATCTGTTGGCGAATACTTCCGGGGTCCGGAGAAAAAATGGTGAAACCCCGTTTCCGCAACACCGAGGTCACCGCCGCCTCGTTCAGCAGCCGCCGCTGAGACGCGTTCCCCCGATCCATATAAACGAGCACGCCCGACAGAGAGGCATCGGCGGAAGTGGTCCACTGTTTAACGCGGTCCGCTAGCGCCGCACGGATGTACCGGATACTCACCTCCAGGACTGGATCCGAAAACGATGGCATGGCGGGAATCTTGAGCGTTTCGACCGCGACCGGTCCGGCCGACGGCACGGCAACGAGATCGGACTCGCGCAGACCTAAATAAGTCAACAATTCCCTGATCGCCAACGGGCAGTCATCGGAGATCAGAAAGGGCGCGGGATCATCAAGCAGATGCCGAAATTGCTCTACCGTGTACAGTCGCGGCAGAAAGTCGATCAGCCAGTGATAATAATTACCGTGCCCGCCCATCCCCAAAAGAATCGCATTGGGGATAACCGACACAGGTCTCGGGTCGCGCATAACGGCGCTCCCCCTCGGATTCCAATGAAATATCTCGCCGGTCTTTGTTATGTCCGCCATGGTGGTGAATGGAGATAGTCCTTCATGCATCACCTCGCCACCGGACGTCAGAACCGCTTGAGATTTTGGCAGAATAGTGACGTCGCGGGCTGTCAGAAGAAAACGACCAATCGCCCCGGCTTGGTCGACGGAAACGTTTTCCGGCAGGTTGATCTCAATGCCCACCGGGCACCGGGTCGGATCCGAGAGTGCGCGCCAACCGACAACCCGCCGGGCCGAAAAATCTTTCGCGAGGCCAGAGAAAATCCCGATGATGCAAAGTAGTCGCTCCCAGGACGACGCGACAAAGCCCTCGACCTCCAGTAACCCAGCGCACAACCCGAGCATCGGCGTGACAGCTCCTGGCGCCGCGATCACACCGCGCCTGGATACCATCGTGGCCGTCCCTGCGTCAGCGAGCTCAAGCGCCAACCGAGCGCGGTTAGACGCCGTTTCCTGGTCCAATGGCGACAGCCTGAATGCCCAGTCGAGCACTATGCACGCCAGATCGAGATCCTCGCTTTCCCAGGCCACCCTCGAGGCAGAGAGATACGATCGATTCAATTCTGGGGAAATCAGGATCGACCGTTTTGCCGCGCCAAGAGCCTGCCTGTTTCTCCCCATCGCAAGTCTGGCGGATGCCAATAATCGATAAAACCTGGTATCCAATGGCGCAATATCCAAGGCTCCCAATAGAACACCCAGAGCCTTTTCTGGGCGCGCTATATCAACAAGAACGTTGGCGAGGTTATACAAAAGGCCCGGGTTGACCGGTTCGACGACTGTCGCCCATGTTTGGGCGGCGCAAGCACCGAGCATGTCGCCACGGGCCTTCAAAAGGACCCCTCTACGAGAGGCGGTCACTGCGTTGTCGGGTCGGAGCACCAAACTTCGGGTGAGATCAACGATGGCCAAATCATCGCGCTCCATCGCCCGATGGATCAAGGCCTTGAGGTGATAGAGACGATGATTGCTTGGCGCCGCGTCCTGGACCCGACCCAGCCAACGACCGGCACGCGCGATTTCACCTCGAGAGATAGCCGTCTCGGCGGCATCAAGAACGTCCCCAACCCTAGGCGGTGATGCTTTCCTCATCCCTTTTCAGAGGCGATCAACCGCAGGGGATCGAATTTATACACGCCCTTCTCGAAGTCATAAACATCGACCGCTATACCTTGCCAGATCCGCTCCTTGCGGAGGTTCTCTCGAAGCGCGCCACGTAGCAACGAACGGTAGAGCTTCACCGCTGACTCCCGACAGAGGAACAGCTTGTTGGCGCCCCGCGATGGCGGTCCAAAATTAAAGGCGATAGCGAAGGGAATTAACGACCCCTCCCCGGCGAGGTGATCAAACAAAGCGCCGGTGACTTCCGGGTACCAGGGGTTAAAAAAGTCATCGAAGGCAACAATCCCATCGGTGCTGAGCACCCGTTCGGAGGTTTTCAGATCCGAGAGGACATCGTCATAGCCATGGCCACCGTCCAGGCTCAGGAAACGGACTCGGCCTTCCAGCGCGGCACATTCATCCGTTGCCGCGAACGCGACCGATGGCATCTCCCAAAGGTCCATACGTTCTCGGTCTAGACCTAGGTTCTCTATGTTTCCAAGAAACGCGTTCCGCCGTTGATCAGAGCCAAACACATCAACGGCGATGGCGCGTTCCCCATCCCTAAGGGACGCGATCAGCAAGCCGAAGGTCCGCCCTTCGAACACACCAATCTCCATGATATTCCCCGACACGGCACTTAGGGCCTGATAATCTAAAAGCGCCCAAATCGCCGCCCGCGGCCCGGCCTGCAACCAGCCACTGACTTTATGGATATGAGTTGTGGCATAGGCTTGCAATGCCTTAAGCACGGGTTCGCACGCCCTCACCCGGTCCTGTGTTATAGATGCCAGCGGTCGTTCGTCAGTGTTTATGTTCAAGCGGATCTCACTTCCAGGTCGTTGATCACTCAGGCAAACAGATACAACCCGTCCAAGGAGAGTCAAGAGTCGTAAGGCCGAGCGGGCTCCGTCTCAATGGCCAGGTCATAGCTTTGAATGTCATGGAACATTGAAGCGAATCCTGATATATATCTTTTCAAATTCCCCACCGCGACCTGATCGAGATTCGATGGCATCCAATTCCACCTCACGCGTCCGCCGCAGTATCGCGCCGGATCAAGCTCCTTGGATGAGCAGGACCACTGACCGTCGAAAGGTCTGCTTGGTAATTCCGCCATCGGAATTCCTTTTGGATGATCGGGTTTTCCCAAGCCTGGGGGTGCTAAAAATCGCGGCGGTGCTTGAAAAAGCAGGACACGCGGTGGAGGTCCTCGATCTGTCCGGGATCGGGAATTTTCTGGACGTGATCGGCCACGCGGTTTCGGCAACCGACTATGACGCGGTTGGTATAACGGTCACAACCCCGCAACTTCCCAGCGTATTCAAGATACGCGACCGCATTTGTGAACTCCGGCCCAATTTAAAATTGATTCTCGGCGGCGCCCATGTCGCACTTGCCTATGCCGGGCGCGTGCAGGAACTGAAAGCCAAACGCATTGGCGGTCGGGCCAGCCGGGCGGTGCGCAAGCTGGAGGAAAATTTCGACGTCCTGTGCGCTGGCGATGGCGAGGTTGCAATATTTGCGGCCCTGAGGGATGACGCGCCGAAATATATCGATGGCGACGACCACAAAAGCGAGCTGTTCCTGACCGATGAGCTCTATGAGGTGACCCCACCACCGGCGCGGCATCTTATTGACCTTACGACCTACAAATACAGTATCGAGGGATTCCCGGCGACCAGCCTGATCGCTCAGCTCGGCTGCCCTTTCGCCTGCGGGTTTTGCGGCGGTCGCTTTAGCAAAAGCCTGCGCGTCATACGCACAAGGTCGCACGAGTCCATCGTTCAGGAAGTCGCCGACCTGCATGACAAATACGGCTTCACCGGCTTCATGTTCTACGACGACGAACTGAACGTGAACCCAAAGATGGTCGCGCTGATGAACGGCCTCGCCGAATTGCAGGGACAGCGCGGGGTCGAGTTCCGTCTGCGCGGCTTCATCAAAGCGGAGCTGTTCACCGAGGAGCAGGCCGAGGCCATGTACCGAGCCGGATTCCGCTGGCTGCTTTGTGGTTTCGAGGCGGCGGATCCACGCATCTTGGTCAATATCCAGAAACGCGCGACCCGCGAGGATAATTCCCGCGCCGTCGAGATCGCCCGCAAGCACGGCATGAAGATCAAGGCACTCATGTCCTGCGGCCATCCCGGCGAAACGCGGGAATCTATCCTGGCGATGAAGGATTGGTTGATCGAGATGAAGGTCGACGATTTCGACTGCACGGTCATAACTCCCTATCCTGGCACCCCTTACCATGATCTGGCTGTGCCGAGCGAGAAACACGAGGGTGTCTGGACCTACACGCAACACCAGACCGGTGACAGGTTGCACGCGCGCGAAGTCGACTACACCACGACAGCGGATTACTACAAGGGTATCCCCGAGGAGGGCTATCGCTCATTCGTCTATACCGACCATTTGAATGGCGACGAGATCGTGGCCTTGCGGGATGAGTTAGAGAACGAAGTGCGGGCCGCCTTGAACATCCCCTTCAACCAGGGCCGACCGGCGCTTATGTACGAACATTCCATGGGTCAAGGCCTGCCGGAATTCATCTTGCGCAAGCGAGCGGCGGAAGCGGCTGCGGGGTAAAAGGCTGCTTCGTGTTCGCCACTCCCAAGACGCAGTTGACCAGCCTTAGTCCGAGAGGCTTCTACTCCGCCGCCGCCTCAACCTTTTCACTGCTTAGCACAAACCCCTCATACCCATTCGCCACGACCTCGTTGCACTTCGCGGTATAGGTATGGACGCCGCCGACATAAGGCATGAAGACCGCCGGTTTCCCAGGAATGTTAACGCCCATGTACCAGGAATTGGCCTTGGGATAGAGGGTTGAATTCGCGACTTCCCGAGTATGATCAACCCAGTCTTCCTGAGCTTGCTTGGTTGCCTCGATCCGGGTCGTGCCGGTCACCTTCATGTGCTCCAGGCAATTGGCAATCCACTCGGTGTGCCACTGGATCGACAAAATCATCTGACTTTTCACGCCCGGGCTTTGCGGGCCAGTGATCATAAACAGATTCGGCAAGCCAGCGACCATGATACCAAGATAGGTGCGTGGCCCCCCCTCCCACTGCTCTTCCAGGGTCCTGCCGCCTTCGACATGAATGTCGATCTCGCGCATCGCCCCGGTCATCGCATCGAAGCCAGTTGCAAAGACGATCGCGTCGAGCTCGTATTCGCCTTCCGTGGTCTTGAGACCCGTCTTCGTGATCTCCCGAATCGGCGCCGAGCGGACGTCCACCAGCGAGACATGCGGCTTGTTGAAGGTCTCGTAATAATAGCTATCGAGGATCAACCGTTTGGTGCCGATCGGATGGTTGTTAGGACACAGCAGCTCAGCGGTCTTAGGGTCCTTGACCGTTGTACGAATCTTATCGCGCACGAAATCGGACGCGGTCTGGTTCGCCGCCTCGTCCAACAACAAATCCTTGTACGAGAAGAGATAGCTGATCGAGCCACCCTCGCCCCACTTTGCCTCGTATTGGGCACGTCGCTCTTCTTCCGTTGCCTCCAACGCGTTTTGGGTCGGCGGCGGGAAGCCGGCGATACCAAATGGCGTGTCGTAGGCGGCCTTGCGGCGGTCCGGATACTCAGCCTTATGGGTAGCCTCCTTAACCGGGTCAAGCGGCGCGTTACGCGCGGGCAGACTGAAATTCGCGGTGCGTTGGAAAACCGTCAGTTCCTTGGCTTGCTCCGCGATATGCGGGATCGCCTGCACGCCAGACGATCCTGTTCCAATCACGCCAACCCTGAGCCCACTGAAATTCACGCCCTCCTTTGGCCAAAGCCCGGTGTGGTGCCACTTACCCTTGAAATCATCGATGCCTGGGAAGTCGGGCTTGCGCGGGGTCGAGAGATTACCCGTCGCCATGATGCAGGCCGGCGCGGTAACGGTCTCACCATGCTCCGTGGTTACTCTCCACAACTGGGTAGTCTCGCTGAACACCGCCGTCTTGATGCGCGTATTCAGTTGGACGTCACGCATCAGATCATGACGCTTTGCGACATGGTCTATATATTCCAGGATCGCCGGCTGGCCGCCATAGCGCTCTGGCCATTTCCATTCCTGCTCTAGCTCCGGATCGAAGGAATAGGAGTATTCCATGCTCTCGACATCACATCTGCATCCCGGATAGCGGTTCCAGAACCAGGTCCCGCCAACCCCGTCGCCCGCCTCATATGCACGGACCTTGAGGCCCTGCTTGCGCAGCCGATAGATCGAATACAGTCCCGCAAGTCCCCCACCGACGATAATGACATCGAAGGCGGATTTTGCGCGAGAGGCCGGTCGACCTGTTTCAAGCGTTGCATCGGGCATGACGGACTCCAATACGTATTGCGCGATCACTATCCCGCCTATGATCACCGATGAAAGCGCGTGGAACCAGCGATCTACGCTCAGGGACCTCAATAATCACCAACGTGAAAGGGCGCCGGGTCAATGTCCTTTGTGGCTAGCGTCAAATGCCGCCTTTTGCTCGGCAGTTGCCTCCACCTGGAACTTGGATTTCCATTCCGAATAGGGCATGCCGTAGACGATCTCGCGGGCTTCCTCGTAATCCAGTTGCTCGCCTTTTTCGCCCGCCGCCGCACGGTACCATTTGGACATGCAATTGCGGCAAAACCCAGCGAGGTTCATCAGGTCGATATTCTGGACGTCCTTTCGATCGTCCAGATGCGCGACAAGACGGCGGAAGGCGGCGGCCTCCAGTTCCAGGCGGGTTTGATCGTCAAATTTCTCAGCAGCGTTGCTCATGATCGGCTCCGAACGGGCAAAGGTGAGTTGGCTCTATTTTGGGTCTTAGACGGCGAAAGTAAACCTTCAACCACGGCATTACTCTCAAACTCCAGCAACACTTTCCTCAATCAACATGTCAACAACGGCCTTCATCGCATCTTCTGGACAAGCGCCTCACTCCAAGGCCTCGGCATTGGACGCGGTAATAGCCACCGCAGCTCCCTAGAAAATGCACTCATCTACTCCAGCGTGGGGCACCATGAGAAAGGCTAGAGATCTCGCCAAATGTCGATAGTATCCTGCACCATCCAGTTTTGACCAGCATGTTCACGTGTCGCTCATATCCCGCCCAACTGTCAAAGAAGCCGAGCAGGCCCGTGCGCGGCATGTCGTCGAACACGGTAAGCCGATAGGACGCGAGCCCCGTGTCATCATCGCCCGAAAAGGCGACCGACGTACGCAGCGCCAACAGATGGGGGTAGAAATAATCCACCTAGTTCATCAGGCTGATCCGCTCGTCTGGGTTGACGACACAGGCACGCAAATAAATACCGCAGATCATAAGCCTTCACATCATGCCCTACATACCCTGGGCAAGCTCCACATACCGGTCCTTTTGGTGGACTTCTGATCGGTCCAAAGCGCGAAAGAATGGGTCGAGGCCGCGATCGCCGTCCTCCGCCCCGTAGCCAGGGAAGATACGCGCGCGTGGTTTAAATAGTCGCGCATACATTAACACCAATTTTGACCTGAAATTTCAGGAACTCAGTAGTGACCCGATCACCGAACAATTCGCCGCGTCGCCCGAGCATCACCGTGGGTGATTTGCAGATCAAATCACGGCTTTTCAGGTCCACCAGGAGATATTCCTCCTCGACCCCGACGGTAAAGTTTCGTCCTCGCACCATCTCGCCTCCCTTCTCCATCCAGATTATGCGCCCCGCCGCCGCTCCCAGGGCCGTGCCACCAACACCCACTCAAGCGCATCGCCGAACCGGCCAGCCCATTCCTCAGCACCTGCATGGAATTCGATCCGGTCCTGGCGAAATTCGACCCCGATAGAAATCAGGTCTAGTGGCGCCACATGGTAGTCGACGGTGTAACCGGCCGGGTCGCTGCCAGAATAGGGCTTGTTGTCGCCAACCGCCATGGAACCATCACTCTCCAGCGCCTCAATGATCGGCCGAGCCAATCTCCGGTCGTCCTTCCAAAGAATTCCGATATCCCAGGGCCGAAACACCCCGCCGATGACCGGCGTGAAACTGTGTAGCGCGATGATGATTGGTCCGGAGCCGCCCTCTCGTTCCCGCATTGCTTGGAGCCGCCTCCCAATAGCCGCGTGATAGGGATGAAAGATCTCGTTCTCGCGCGCCACGCGGTCGATGCCAGAGATTTTCATGTTCGCCGGCACCACCGTACCGTCTGAGGTTGGTGGGACAGAACCGGGCGCGCCGAGATGCCTGTTGCAGTCGATGACAAGGCGCGAGTAGTTGGAGACCACGAGCGGCGCATCAAAGCGGTCCGACAATACCTTTGCCACCGCGTCAATGCCGATGTCATAGGCCACGTGCCGCCGCATCTCGTGGGCGGGAACGCCGAAACCCTTGAGAGCTTGCGGCACGGCGACGCCATTGTGGTCGCTAGTGAACAGAACCGGCGCCGCTCCTAGGGGGTTTCGCTCCGTAAAGGGCGGCGGATCATCGGCACCTAACAAGAGCATTCATGGACTCCGGGGCGGCATCGCGAGGGAGTCTGATTTAGAACGTCGGCACGCGGCGACGCAAGGGGCATAGTTCAGGGTTTAGTCGACAAACGACGCCAGGACCTATCGCCTCGCTCGGAATCGTCTTTATCCGGAGAACATTGATATGGAAAGTTTGATGGCCAATGAAGCACCCCGTCGACTTGGCAAAAGCTAGGGCCAAAGCCTGAAGCTTTTGGCGCGACCAATGGTACCAAACCACAAAGCCACTGCTTCATGTTCCTCTGCGCGTTACGCTGGCGAGTTTCAGGATCCGGCCCTGGTTTCCGACAGTCTAGCAGATGTGATTTTATCAAATAGAAACGAGCGAAAATCTAGATCCAGTCCACCCACGTTAACCCATAGCGGCATGGATCGTGTTATACATCAAGCCTGATATCACCGGGCCATTAGACGACGACGCTTCCCGTTCTTTACGACGGCACCTTCGCTCCCAACCCCAGCAATGCCCGGCGCCTGAGCCAGGGACTGGGGCGGTAGCGGTCGTCGCCGGTAATCTCCTGCATGGTCGCCATGATCCGGTAGGCCAGATCGGTGCCAAAATCGTCGATGACCTCCAGCGGGCCCAGCGGATAATTCAAGCCTAGCCGCATGGCCAGATCAATGTCGTCCGGCGTCGCCAGTTGAATCTGCGCCATCTCACAGCCGAGATTACCGATCATCACCCGCATGCGCTGAGCGATAAAGCCCGGCGAATCCTTGATCGCCACCACCGCGCGGCCATTGGCATTTAGCCTTGCGGCCAACGCATCACGGGCCGCTGGATCGGCGCCGGGCGGTGTCATGATGGTCGCCCGCTTAGACAGATCTCCAGTCGGATCGATCGCCACCAAGCGCTTATGATCCAGGCTTCGCCGCGCCGCGAATGTCGAACTGTCCTCACCATACAGCGCCGCAACAATCGGGCTCTCGCCATCATCGGTCTCGGACAAGGCGCATCCTGCAAGCAGGTCCGAGAAGATCTCGGCGCTCTCGGCAACAAAAACCCGTTCGGCCGGTGACGCATCGGTGACGTGGTCCGGGCTCGGTGGATCGATCATCTTGCCGGTCTCATCATAACGATAGTTGCCCTGACCGGTCTTGCGGCCAAAGTGTCCGGCGTCATGCAGGGATTTGTGGAACGGCACCGTGCGAATGCGCGGATCGTAGGAGTTCTGCTGGTGCATGATCAGCGAGGCCGGATAGTTCACATCGACTCCGGTCAGATCCATCAGTTCGAACGGTCCCATGCGGAAATGCGCACAATCTCGCATCACCGCGTCAACCTGTGCCTGAACCGCGACCCCCTCATGCAGGATATGCAGCGCCTCGGTGGTAAAGGCCCGACCACCGGTATTCACCAGGAAGCCGGGGTGATCCCGCACCACGACCGGCGTGCGGCCCATGCGTTCGCCTAGTTTCACCAATCCCTCGACCACCCAATCCTTTGTCGAGGAGCCGCGGATCACCTCGACCAGGCGCATCAACGGCACCGGGTTGAAGAAGTGAAAGCCCGCAAATCGATGCTGATTCTCACAGGGTCGGCCGAGCGAGCTGATCGGTAAGGATGACGTGTTCGACGCGATGATGCAATCGGCGGAGACGTGCTTTTCAAGCTCGGTATAGACCGCATGCTTGACGTCCAGATCCTCGAATACCGCCTCAACCACCGCGTGGCACCCGGCAAAACCCGAGAGGTCATCAACCACCGTCAACTTACTCTTCATAACGGCAACGGCGCCCGCTTCCAGGCGCCCCCGCTCGGCCGAGCGGTCCAGACGTTTTTCAACTAACGCCGCAGCGGCGGCGGCACCGTCTGGCTTGGCGTCGAACAACACCACCGACATGCCGCCCTGCAGCGACACCTGCACGATACCCTGGCCCATGGCGCCGGCACCGATGACACCGACGATCAGATCGTCGCGCCCCGCATCAAACTCCATGCGTCAGACCCGCTCGATGATCGTTGCCATGCCCTGGCCGACACCAATGCACATGGTGCAGAGAGCATAACGACCGCCGGTATCCTCAAGCTCCTGCGCCGCTGTCATTATCAGACGCGCGCCGGAAGCGCCGAGGGGATGACCAAAGGCGATGGCGCCACCATTCGGGTTCACCCGGGGATCGTCATCGGCCAGACCAAGTTCGCGCATGGTGGCGAGCGCCTGACTGGCGAAGGCCTCGTTTAGCTCTATAACGTCCATGTCGGCCATGGTCAGGCCAGCGCGCTCCAGAACTTTCTGCGAAGCCGGCGCCGGGCCGATGCCCATGACCCGGGGTTCAACACCGGCGGTGGCGCATGATACGACGCGGGCGCGGATCCGAAGACCGTGCTTCTTGGCTGCCTCTTTGCTGGCGATGATCATTGCCGCCGAGCCATCATTGACGCCGCTGGCGTTGCCAGCAGTAACGCTGCCACCTTCCTTACGGAACGGCGTCGCGAGTTTAGCCAGGCCTTCCATCGTCGTCTCAGGGCGAGGGTGCTCGTCCGTGTCGACCACCGTCACGGCGCCCTTGCGGCCCTTGATTTCAACCGAGACGATTTCCTTGGCCATCCGGCCGCGATCGATCGCCTTGCCAGCCTTTTGCTGACTGCGCAGCGCGAAGGCATCTTGGTCCTCGCGGCGAACCTGGTACTTCTCGGCGACATTCTCGCCGGTCTCGGGCATCGACTCCGAGCCGTACAGGGCTTCCATCTTGGGGTTCACAAAGCGCCAACCGATGGTCGTATCATAAACCTCGGAGGTGCGGGCGAAGGCAGTCTCGGCCTTGGCCATCACGAAGGGCGCGCGGCTCATGCTTTCGGAGCCACCGGCGATATAAAGCGACCCTTCATCGGAACGGATTGCACGGGCGGCGGCGTTAACCGCCTCCATGCCCGAGGCGCAGAGCCTGTTAACCGTGGCACCCGGCACTTCCGGCGAGACCCCCGCCAGCAGCAGCGCCATGCGTGCAACATTCCGATTATCCTCGCCGGCTTGATTGACACAGCCGTAATAGACGTCGTCGATCTGGCTCCAGTCCATGTCCGGATTGCGCTTCATCAGCTCAGCAAGCGGGATAGCCGCCAGGTCGTCGGCCCGAACCTTGGACAGCGCGCCACCATAGCGGCCAATCGGCGTACGTACTGCGTCACACACAAAAGCTTCGGTCATGTCATTCTCCCTAGAGATCCCAATTAGCCGCGAGCGACCGGATATATTCATGGCTGCACCAAACTTTACACAGCCCGTGTGGGGGGTCAAACGGCGACGCGCACGCTTCGACCGATGATCACGGTTGAGACGTGGAACGCAGGATTAGCGCCGCAGCACCTCATCAAGCTTCGCGGCGCGGTGGCCGTTCTCCAAGTTGACCCTGAAGCGAAGTCACAACGCGGATTTAGCCCGGGTCGCAAGAGACTAGGTCGCCCTCCTCCGAAAGGTAAAGACCAAGCGCCTGGGCGATCACCGCTTTTTACATCCCCTAGGGATACGGGCTGGCCCCGGATAGGTCCCAACCCATGACGACCAGATAGAGTTCCAGCGCGCAGCGCGCCTGTATCGCCTCGGCGTCTGAAGTGCCCTCGAACAGCGCCGAATTGTCGATTACCATGATGAAGGGCTGATCCTTGGACTTAAGATCGATCTCCCCCCGGCAGGTTGGCACCGGCCAGCACAGAAGATGATTCGCAGACGTCTAGTCTTGTAGACCGGGTCGAACCAGTTGCCGAGATCGACCCGATCCACAAGACGTTGAGATAGTTTATGTTCTGGATGCTGAATGGGATCGGCGACACGATGATAAGACCAACGGTATCCTTTTTCTGCCAATGATCCAGCGAGTGTTCGACATGGCCAAGCGCGCCTCACCCATCACCTACACTAGATCAGCTGCAACTTTTTTCAAGATCAGCACCTGCCGCGGCTTGAAATGCCCGTTAATGACGACTTTGACCTCATCCCGCTTGCGTATCACGCCTTCATGCGACAGCGCCTGGCCGATCCATGATTTATCGGCGGCCGAGAGCACGGCGATCCGCGCAGCCTCGGCGTCATCCGAACAGGATTACGAGCCTGGGAAAGCCGGCCACCACCCACTCCTTCATATACCGGTTCCCCGGCTAATCAGTCCCGGCGCCTCTTGGGCATGAAATCTGGCGTATCCGGGCGAGGCGAACTGGCGCGCCGCCGCAATGCGCCGCGAGAGCGCCGGTAGAGCGTGGAAGGGAACACTGGCATAAGCGTGATGCTCGGCATGATACGGCATGTTCCAGGCAAGGAAGCGCACCAGCGGGTTGGAAAGGGTCGAGCGGGTGTTTCGCCACATATCCTTAACCGCCGGACAGCCCCAATGCTCTGCAAGCAGATAGGCGCGCAAGAACGGCTGGCCAATCAGCGCTGGAACCACCCAAAGCCAAAGCAGCCAATCCACCTGGAAGATAATAGATAAGAATACCGCCGCCACATAGACGGTTAAAAAAACCCGAGACTCTGTCACGACTCGCCCGGTTTGTGGCGCCGGGACAAACGCCGCCGGCACCCGCCCTATCGACCGGTTCACAAGGCCGCCGGTGGCGCGATACCAGTATTCTATGCCCGTTAGGATCCAGAGATACTCGCCCCAACCCGCAGGCTTGGCCCTTAGCAACTCCGGGTCGCGCTCGGGATCTTGAGTATGGCGGTGATGTGCGAAATGAAAATGACTGAAATACCGTGGTGGCAGGATCAGAACCCCACCGCCAATCCACCCAGCAACGCGGTTTAACCAATGCGATTTAAAGGCCGTCCGGTGAACGCTTTCATGCAAGGGTGAGAAAAGGAACGTCAGGACGATCCCATGCGCCAGAAACGCTGCTCCGATCACCGGGCTGGTGTCGGCCATCATGATCAAGGTACCTGTCCCTGCTAATATCCCAAGATGCACCGCGAAGCGAAACAAGCCCGGCGGATCGCTTTTACGCGCGAACTCGGCCAATTCCGCAGTTGTCAAAAGATCGAATTTCGTGGACATATCAGCACTCTGCGCGCCCGCGCCCATGATCGGCAAGACCACCCGGCGACTTTCCACAAACAAAACACCGACTGGGACTTGTTTCCAGTCTTGGCTACATTGCAACTTGCGTTGCAATGTAGCTTCTGCTCAGTCCATATCTCTGATTTTATGGGCGTTTCCTACTTTAACACGGGCCGTGATCGTGTGACCTTTTTTGTCCTGTTTTTTTTGCAAATACGAAACCATGTGTCGCACGTCACCAAGATCAGAAATTCCTGCCGGGCAAGTCCTGCCGAGATAGCCGCATCTACCTCTCATCAAATCCCCGAAAATAATTTCTGGGTTATTTTTTATATTTTACCCGTTAAATTTCAGTAACTTATGATATATTTACCGGCTTTCTCCCAAAACACTAACCATACGGCACGCTTGGCATCGACCTTGCTTATTCTCTCCCCAGCAGCCGCCCGATCAACAGGCAGCTTCGGGAGAAGAGAAATGTCGGAATTCAAAAGCTACGAAATCAAGCCCCGCTCCGGACTGGCGCCAATCGCGGATAACGATTGGATGACCTCCAACGAGGTGCGTTGGGATGGCGTGGCATACATTGATAGCCTGCCAAGCCCGGCGAATGGCAACGTCACGGAAGTGGAGATCCAGATGACGGTCCAAATGCCGGAAGAAATTCAAGGCGCGATCCGAGAATGGGCCATGTACTTGCGGACCTTGCCCTGGAACCTCCGCCGCCGTGCTATCAAAGTATTCGCTGGAAGCTTCGCCGACAATTTCTTGGCGACCATACCGACCCTGTCTGACGAGGAATACAACAGCCTCTCGGATATCGGCACTACTTGTATTCTGGAGCAGTTGGATGATGGTGGCCCGATGCGAGACGCCCACCAAGCACGCTGCTATCTCGACAGCATCCATGAACGTCATCAGGGGATGGCCAGAACCTATCTCGAGGGTATCCGCCCGAAAGTCGCCACACTTCACTAAGCGCGGCGTATTGGAGATATCAATACGCGTTCTTAACCACGAGTTCTTACCTCGTTGAAAACTCGACGGGCCTCTCTTCCCTAAACTAGGGCTGTCCTCGGACAGCCCTTCTTTTTTGCACCCCAGAGGGGCCTACCGACTGGCCATAGGCCGGGTCGGCCGTCGAGAAGTAAACAATCCGATGGCTCACGATATCCTGCGGCATCCCGGACATGGCGCCAGCGATCGTCTCCATCAGACGCTCCTGTTTACCATTGAATAGAATTCAAAACAGATCGCCCACCTAGCGGAGGCCTTCATTACAATTGCAAAGATCGAAGCAAATCGCCATGGATCAAAGGTGAAATCCCAGCTCGCCCACGCCCAGATCCGCCACCGGCCCGCCAAATCCGTTGGGCTGGATGTTCACCGAGCCACCGCTATTTCCATCGAAGCACAACGCGGCTCGTAGACAAGCTTTGCTTGAGGATTAGCTCCGAGATCATACCATTGAGCGTCAACATTGGACACCGCCCTCATCTGCAAGATCTTATCCGGGCTGAGCCCGATCCCTGGCACTAAATTCGCGACCCAGAAAGTCGCCTGCTCCACCTCAGTTAAATAGTTTTCCGCGTTGTGGTTCAACTCCAGCATACTGATCTCTATCAGCCGAAATTCGGCGTGTGGCCAGATCTTTGTCAAATCGAAGGGATTGAACGCGGTCCAACCCGCTTCGGCCTCGCTCATGATCTCTAAATAAAATTGCCAGCGGGGAAACTCACCGCGATCGATCGCCTCTACTAGGCCGCACTGGTGGCTCTCCCAGTCCCTGCCTATGATCTCGCCGACACCGCCGGCCAGAAGTGTCTGGTCCCACTGCGCGGTCGTGAAGCGAAATTTCAACTAGCCCCGCGCTCCGACGCCGTTG
>JAPKDN010000453.1 GCA_028822575.1 Alphaproteobacteria bacterium
ACAGAATTCACACGTGAAAAGCCACGACCTTACCGTTCTTGGAAATACCCAATCGCGCCAGAACCGGAGCTCCTCGCACGCGCATTGCGGCGGATTTTTTCAAATATATTGGGGTGAACCCGCTGGCCAGCTTCTCAACGAACCGGGCGAGTAGCGCCTGGGGCGAGGCGATGGCGAAGCTAAAAATACCGAGGTCCCAGACACTGCCATCATAGCGGCTCATTTCCAACCCTTTTGGATGCAGTGTGTCGGCAAAACATAAATACGGGCCGGCAAGCTCCATGACATCAGCACTCGCCGGGAAGGTTTGGTGCTAGCGTGTCACTACGACGAGTTGATCATATTCGTCACCGTACAGATTAAACTATGCGCAGGGCTCCAAGGCTCATTGCCCGATCTGACTTGGCATCGACAGGACATAGAGCAATATTTTGGCACCGGCCACGAGGTTCGGTGAAACCGCGTTCACCAAATGTTGAAAGTCCTCCTAACTAAAGACACGCCGCATGTCAGCCGGATCGGATAGAAGAAGATCGTCCAGTGTTCCCTGACTCTCGATCATTCGTATTATTCGGTCCCGCCAACCCGCGCTAGCTCGCTTCCGCCTCTTTAACGCCAAGGATGGATCTCCGGCATTCCCCGTCCTGAATGAAAGGCCAACTACCCTGGCGCCAGATGCTTGCGAGCCCCGGTCCAATTGGGCAAACTTGGGCGTCCTATTAGGAGATGTCGTCGTGCCGCGAACCCTTCCCGACGCCGATGTCTGTGTATCGCGCCATGTGCTGGAGCGCCATGCGCGGGAGAAGCCAGACGAGACTTTCGTGGTCTTCGAGACCGGTGGATCATGGACTTACGCCGAAACCTTGAACCGCATCCGAAAAGTGGCGGCCGCCCTCCAGTCAGTCAGTGTCGGTCAGGATGACCATGTCGTGGTCTGGCTGCCAAACAACGCCGAATCGCTGGAAACCTATCTCGCGATCAACTATATCGGCGGCGTCTACATCCCGATCAACACCGGCTACCGAGGCGGTCTGCTGGCCCATGTGATCGAAAATTCCGATGCCAGGGTAATTATCGCGCATCACGACCTGGCGCCGCGCCTGGACGAAATAGATACCGCGCGCCTCGAAACAGTTCTGCTATGCGGCAAAACTGACGCCCGGATCAGGAACCTGACGATCCGGGATTATCACGACATCGTCGATGCCGCCGCGGAACCGAGCGATCCCTTGCGACCGATCCAACCCTGGGACCTGCAGTCCATCGTCTACACATCCGGCACCACCGGCCCATCCAAGGGAACCATGTCGTCCTATTTTCATGCCTATAACAGTATGAACCACGAAGCATGGTATTGCCTGAGGGACGACGACAGGGCTCTGGTCAACCTGCCGATGTTTCACATCGCCGGCTGTTTCATCAGCTACGCCATGCTATGTCGTGGCGGCTCAATTACCCTAAGTCCAGGTTTCAAGACCGACACGTTCTGGGATGTCGTACGGGCGACCAAAAGCACCATGGTTTTCCTGCTCGGCGTGATGTGTAGCTTCTTGATCAAGCAGGAACCCCGCGACGATGATCAGGACCACCCACTGCGCATGGTGTTTTCGGTGCCATTGACCGAGGAATCAGTGATCTTTCGCGACCGTTTCGGTACCGATCTTTACACCTTATTCAACATGACCGAGGTCAACACGCCTATCATTTCGGAAGCAAACCCCCGAGAGCCAGGACGCGCGGGCAAGGCACGACCAGTGAATGAACTGCGCATCGTCGATGAGCATGATATCGAGGTTCCCGAAGGCGAGGTCGGCGAATTGATCATCCGCCCCGATCTACCCTGGGCCATCAATCACGGCTATTATAAAAACCCAGAGGCAACAGTGCTGGCGTGGCGTAATGGCTGGTTTCATACCGGTGACGCCTTCCGCCAAGACGCCGAAGGCAATTATTATTTCGTCGACCGCCTGAAGGACGCTATCCGCCGGCGTGGCGAGAACATCTCCTCCTTCGAGGTCGAAGTGGTGGTCAATGACCATCCCGCCGTCCAGGAATGCGCGGCGATCCCAGTGCCCAGCGAGCATGGCGAGGACGAAGTAATGGTCGTGCTCGCGGCCAAGCCGGGCCAGGTCGTCGATCCGGCGGAGTTGACGGACTTTCTGGTTTCGCGCATGGCTCACTTCATGGTGCCCCGTTATATTCGCATCATGGACGAACTGCCGAAAACCCCTACGACCAAGATCCAGAAGGCCAGTCTGCGGAAGACCGGTGTCACCGCCGACACCTGGGACCGCGAGGCTAGCGGCATCCGTCTACGGGGCGCTAAATTAGCGTGAGAGGTCATGCTGGTGACCCCGCCTCGAACTGGAGTACAAAATCGCATGAACCGCATCGTTATCCCCGCCTATATCGACTTCAAGAGCCCCTATGCTTATCTCGCGGTCAGGCCGCTCCGAGCAATGGCGCTGGAATATGATGTTGACCTTAATTGGCTTCCACATAACCTGCCGATCGCAGATTTTTTGGGCGCCGTCGACACCCGCAACGAGCATCAGTGGCGCCGGGTCAAATACTCTTACATGGACGTCAGACGCCTCGCTAATCAACGCGGGATGACGATTCTGGGTCCGCGTAAACTCTACGATTCCACCAGCAGTTCCATCGGCCTGCTCTTCGCCAAGCTGGCCGGTGTCACCGACTCCTATATCGATACGACGTTCGAGCGTTTTTTCAAACGAGACCTGGACATCGAGGACCCCGATACGGTTGCCGGCGTGTTAGAAGCATGCGGCGTCGACGGCTTCAAGGCCTATCTGGAGGGCGAGGGTCCCGCGGCGTTTGCCGCTATTGTAGAGGGTGCGCATCTACACGGCGTCTTCGGTGTGCCCTCGATGCTGCTCGACGAGGAGTTGTTCTGGGGCAACGAACGGTTGGACCTACTCAAGGAGCGGTTAAGAGCAAAGCGGCTGGGCTCGAACCGAAAATGAGACGACAGGCGGTTATTGCGGCGCTACTCCAGCCCACTCACCCAAAATCATAATTTGGTAATTTTCCAAGACAGAAGGCTATGGCCAGGCATTTCTTCTTCAGGTTCGCCAGAAAGGGTTTCCAGAAGTATATGTTCTTGTTGATCTTGTGCTCGTTATGGACATTGCC
This sequence comes from Alphaproteobacteria bacterium, assembly GCA_028822575.1. Next base: position 3,157 of record JAPKDN010000453.1, read on the forward strand.
ATCAGTGGAAGCCTCATAAGGACTTCGACCAGAATTCACCTGGTAGATTAAGGTCTGTTTCTCGGTCATCAGTTTGTTAAAGTTATAGAGGGTTTTGGCAAGGATACGGTCATTGTGGAAAACCCTGTAGACATTATTAATTCCGGCAAGCTTACACATTATTGGATCAAGCGTGACGGTGTTGATGCCAACAACCAACTTCACCGCCAACCCGATGACGATCACCAACCGCCCTTTCAGACCGAACATTTTCTCTATGGAGTAGTCGAGCACCCGGTCGATTAACCCTGGCTTGACGTGACGCTGGTGCGTCTGTTTTGACGATCCTTTCCAGGGTGGATTGGACACGTTATCTCCAGACTTTCAACGATGGGAAATCGATGTTCGATGTCCAGCCTCGCTCAAGGCTAACGCTTATGCCGGGGAACGCGAAGGCGGTGCCTCCGTGCACGCTGATATTCACGCCCAATGATTTACCCAAGCGGATATCACAACAGGATTAACCTGACTTACGTCCAAAAAGCGCCCGTTCCTTAAAACAAACACGCCGACCCCGTCGACACCCAAACAGTATCCTGTTAGCCAACTGCCAAAGTACGGAGATA
>JAPKDN010000454.1 GCA_028822575.1 Alphaproteobacteria bacterium
ATACCGGCAAGTTATTTTGCTGCCCCTGTCACGCCTGAACTTACAAGACCGATGGCACCCGACTGCGAATGCCTCTGCGCAAGGGTTATGAAAGCACTGGGCTTGAGAAGAGAAATTTAGACACCGACACTGCGCTAGTCGGCGCGGTACGGAACTATAGCGGTTTCGTTTTTGCCCAGCTCGCTCATGAAGGTCCCGGTTTTGAGGATTTTTTCGGCGATACCCCACGCTCCATCGATAACATGATCGACCACTAGCCGGAAGGCCGCCTGGAAGTCGCGGGACCACCGCTGCGCTTCATGCATCGCTGTAATTAGAAAATGTTGGTCGAGAATCAAACCGACACGTACCATCCCATGGCCGCCCATGAGAGCTCCACCGGTACCGCGGTCAAGATCTGGGAAGAGAGTAACCCGGCCAAAGACGCGCCTAAACCCATGGCGGTCCAGGTCATCGTTCCCTTCATGTCGTCCTGTGAGTTCTTCGAGGAGATGGGCATTCGCACCTGGCCAAACGGTTATGGCCATACCGGTGTTCATCACTGCATACACTCAGATTATTTGGCGATCCCCGGCTATTACGAATAAATGAAAGCCCCCATGGGGAAGAAAAAGCCCAGGCGGCCCTTGGAGAAAACAGGCATAACACGGTTTACTTTACGAACATCATGGTCCAGGGACCGATCTAGCAGCTTCGAAGCTTCATTCCAATCACTGCCGACAAGACCCTGGTCGAAAGCTATATCTACCGATTACTCGGTGCGCCGGACATGCTGTTGGAGCGTACCGCCATGTAAAATCCGTTGATCAATGCCCCGACTTCAATCGTCGGCCATGATGACCTGGAAATGTATGAACGCGCCCAGTAAGGCCCGATGTCCAATGGCCTGTAATGGGTGAACGTCCAACGGCTCTTCGAGGACGGCGAGGATTTCAACGAAATCGTGGTAGAAAACGGCACGACCGAACGCCAGATGCGCAACCAGTTCAACGACTAGGCCAAATACATGACCGTGTCGATAACGGGGCCCTGTCGTGATCTTACCTTCCCGCGATGACCTGACCGACTTCGTTCACGACGAAGCTCGAATGATCGACGAGGATCGGTTCGATGAATTGCTCGGTCTCTGGGCCGCCGATAACTATTACAGCATGCCACTTGATCCCGACGCCGCGGACCCCAAACTGGTCACCGCGTTGATGTACGAGGATGATTATTTGAGAAAGTTGAGGGGTGAGCGACTCGAAGGAGCCCGGACGTTCCCGCAAAAGCAACGCAGTCGCTACCTTCATGTCCTCCAGCGTCCGTTCGCGGATGTGGTGGATCACGAGGCCGGGCATTTCACGACCAGCACGCCGTTCCACTATGTCGAGACCCGCCTTGAAGAGCAATTTCTGCTGGCCGCCACCGGGCGGCACGAGTTGGTGATCGACGATGGCGTGCTCCGGATCAAGCTCAAGCGGGTGGACCTACTGAACCCGGACGGGGCGTTTGGCAACATTCAGCTGTTTTTGTAGCGGGCGGGGTTTCACGGGTTTCGAATGGAACCCTTAGAGACCCGACCAAGAGGTTGCTCCTCAGGGTGAGACTAAAAAAATTTGAATTAAAATCCTTTCGCGGTCACCGACCATGTCGCCGCGCCAAGGTTGCCAGAACGTCAAAACGTCCTTCGATCAATGCCAGCTTCTTGGCACGGCCCCACCCCTTAACCTGGCGTTCCGCCGCGATGCCATCACGCGGGTCAACGAATTGCTCACCATATACGAGCCGCACTGGCCGCCTCCGTGCCGTATAACCGTTAAATCGACCAGCATTGTGCTCGCCGACTCGTACCTCCAGAGGGCGACGCGTGGTTCCAGTATAATAGGATCCATCCCGGCATTCGAGAATGTAAAGCCAAATCATGTCACCCCCTACCCTGGCTATGTAAGGCCTTGAGAGGTTTTCGTCGGTGAGTATCCTCAACTATAAAAACGCTTCGAAACGCGACCAAAAGGCCATTCCCCGGGGCAAGAGCATTGGTTAAAATTTGGCTCTCACCCTGAGGAGGCGCTATCGCGCCCTCTCGAGGGGTCCCATCGGAAGCCACCATGCCGTGCAATCGCTTTTCCTATACGTTAAACAAGATGAAGACATAAACCCGCTCCAATCGGGGACCTTCAATGCCCGCAAGCGGAACCGCACATGACCTCCACGTCCAAACGCCAACCCTATGACGGCATCGTCGCGGTTTCGCCCACCACAGTTCCTTATCAGCGCTTCTCCAAGGAAGCCGCGCATTGGTGGATCGCCCGAGCGTTGAAGCAATCCTTGGACGCTGCTTCACTGACACCCCGAGACGTCGATGGCTTAATCGTCTCCAGTTTCACGCTCTTCCCTGACTCCGCCGTTGGTTTGACCCAGCATCTTGGCCTCACGCCCCGCTGGCTAGACGATATTCCCATGGGCGGGGCTTGCGGCGTGGTCGGGCTCAGACGCGCGGCGCGGGCGGTACAATCGGGTGATGCCGACGTGGTGGCCTGTGTCGCCGGCGATACCAACCATGTCGACAGCTTTCGGCGCATGCTCTCCAGTTTCAGTCGTTTCGCCCAAGACGCCTCCTATCCCTATGGAGCAGGCGGTCCGAATGCCTGTTTCGCGCTGTTGACCGATCATTATATGCGCAAGTTCGGCGCCACACGCGAAGATTTTGGCCGAATTTGCGTAGCACAGCGCCAGAACGCGCTGCGCAACCCGCACGCGGTCATGAACACCCCACTGACTATGGAGCAGTACATCGGCGCGCGGGCAATCTCCGACCCCATCGCGCTGTTTGATTGCGTCATGCCGGTCGCCGGCGCCGAGAGTTTTCTGGTGATGCGCGAGGAGTACGCCAAGACAACCGGCCTGCCTTACGCCTATATCCGCTCGACCATAGAGCGCCACAACGCCTTCCCCGAGGACCCGATACAGATGCGCGGGGGATGGGTGATGGATATCGACGAGCTCTATGCCATGGCCGGCCTCGGCCCGGAGGATATGGATCTGGTGCAGACCTATGACGATTATCCGGTAATCATCATGATGCAGCTTGAGGATCTTGGCTTTTGTGACAAGGGTGAAGGGCCAGAATTCGTGCGATCCCACGACCTAACCATCGATGGTGACTTTCCACATAATACATCCGGCGGCCAATTATCTGCGGGCCAGGCCGGCGCCGGCGGCGGTTATCTAGGCCTGGTAGAGGCGATACGCCAGGTGACCGGGAAAGCAGGGCCAACACAGGTTCCAGGCGCCCGAAACGCGCTGGCCTCGGGTTTTGGGATGATCAATTTCGACCGCGGCCTCTGCTCCGGCGCAGTGATCATGTCGGGGAGCGACACATGACCGACCCGCTTATCCGACCGCCAAAGAAAGATCCACAGGTTCGAACGCGGGTACCGACCCAGCCGTCACAATTCAGAAGTCGCGCGGCGCTCGGGATCGCGGCCGCCGCGGCCGAGGGCCGGTTCATGCTTCAGGTCTGCGGCGACTGTAACGCCGTCCAGTACCCGCCGCGCGATGCCTGCACGAATTGTCTGTCCGTTGACCTGCCCTGGCGTGATGTTTCCCCCAAGGGCTATCTAATCGCCGAGACCACGGTACGGACCAGCACTAGCATCTATTTTCGCGAGCGCGCGCCCTGGCGCATCGGCACAGTGAAGCTTGAGATCGGCCCCTCAGTCATGTGCCACATCCATGGTGACCTCACCATGGACGCCGAAGCGAGGGTGGTCAGC
>JAPKDN010000455.1 GCA_028822575.1 Alphaproteobacteria bacterium
TTCCACCTTGTTGTCAGCGCTGACCCTGCCGACGCTGATCGTGGCGTTTGGCATCAGGTAGGGAGGTGTCGTCGATATTGCTTCGGGCCGCTCGCCGTGGGAGGCTTCGTCTTTCCGTCAACGCGCACCGCGCCATCGCTTCGAGGTTTCCATGACCCACTGTCCTGCAGATCCCCTTGAGAATGGCGGTATCGCCGGATACGCCGAGGCCCTTCGTGCCGGGCGGACCACCGCCGTGGCGACCGTCCGAGCGTATCTGGATCGGATCGAAGCGCTGAACCCGAAACTCGACGCATATCAATATGTCGCCGGTGATCAGGCGATGGCCGCCGCCGCCGCTATTGATCAGTTGTTGGCTGCGGGTTCCGATCTTGGGCCCCTGATGGGCGTGCCGGTTGGGATCAAGGACATCTACGCCGTCGAGGGGATGCCAACCACCAACGGCTCGCTATACGACGCCTCGGATATCACCGGGCCCGAGGGTCGCTTCGTGCATCACTTGAAGCAATCGGGTTGCATCGTTCTCGGTAAGACAAAGACCGTTGAATACGCGCTGGGCGCGACCGGTGTGAACGAAGCACGAGGTACGCCGTGGAACCCTTGGGATCTGGAAACCCATCGGATGCCGGGCGGATCGTCCAGTGGTTCCGGGGTGGCGATGGCCGCTGGCCTTTGCGCCTTCGCGATGGGCTCCGACACCGGTGGCTCGGTCCGTATTCCCGCCTGTTTCAACGGTATATTTGGACATAAAACCACGATCGGCCTATTGCCAACCGATGGCGTGTTTCCTTTGTCTCCGACCCTGGACACGGTCGGCCCGCTTACCCGAAGCGCCGCCGATGCCGCGATCATTCATGCCATCGTCACCGGCGAGGATATCCCAGCCGCGGCGCCCTTGGCCGGCTTGAGATTAGGCCGCCCGACGACGTTCTTTTTCGAGGAGTCCGAGCCCGAGGTGCTAGCCTGTGTCGAAGCCGCGTTGGCCTCTCTGGCCGAAGCTGGTGTTGAGATCGTCGATGTCGATATTCCCGACCCGAGGGAACGGGAATGGCTTTTCCCAGCGATCTGTCCGCCCGAGTTTCTGGCCGCGATCGGTGAGAATGGTTTCCGGCAGGCCCAGCCAAACATGGATCCGACGACCGCCGCCCGCGCGTCAAAGGGCTTTGACGTGACTGGGGTTGAGCACGCGGCGGCGGTGATCCGACATTATGAGTTGGCGGCGCTTGCCGAAGACGCGATGGATGGTCTGGATGGCTGGGTTGGTCCAACCTGTTCCTTTCTGCCGATGCCAATTGGGGATCTTCACGATGCCGAAGCGGCGGCGAAATCCTTCCTCGCCTCTCGCAATACCCAACCTGGAAACATCTTCCGACAATGCGCGATCACTACGCCGGTGCATCAGTTTGGTGCGCCGCTGCCGGTTGGCTTGCAGGTCATGTGCCGCAACGGTGCGGATTCCCACGCGCTTGCTATCGGCATGGCGATCGAGGCGCATTTCGGGCCGTCGGCTAGGCCGGACCTTTCGGAAATTTAAGCCGCAGGACAATTTGGTGAATAAGAAAGGTTTGCCACCTGGTTTACGCCGTGACGATCAGCGACGTCGCGTACATGATCGCCAAACCCAGCGTCCCGCCTGCGAGCAGACCGCCCACCGGTTTTGAAGTCTCGTTGCCGAGGTAACGCCGGCGAATCATCAAGCCGATCTCCAACAACACCTGGAGGATGGCCCCGGCGCCGACCGCCATCGCAAGGGCCGACCAGTGCGCACCAACCGCCTGGACCCCGAGCCAGAGGCCCAGCACCGCCGGCAATCCCGCCAACGCGGCCAATCCACAAAGCATCGGCAAGCCTGGCCGCCGCTCCGCAAGCGGGGCGACAATGCCGATCCCCTCGGTAATGTTGTGCAAGGTGAAGCCGATCACTAGGAACGAGCCAAGCGCAACTGCGCCGCCGGACAGCGCACCGCCGATCGCTAGCCCCTCGCCTAGGTTATGCAGACCGATGCCAAGCGCGATGGTCCAGGACAGCATAGCCGGGTCTATACCGTCGCGGAGCCGTCTGCTGACCACGAAAAGGCTTATCGTGGTCAGCAGGGCGATGATCCAGATCATCTCGTGCATTGAGAAGGCTTCGGCAGCTTCTCCCGCAAACTTCAATGCTTCTGACAAGGTGTCAACGAACAGGAACGCGAGTAGGCCCATGGTCAGCGCGAGAATGAAACCCATGGTGTCTGGGCTGGCCCGGCGGATCGCCGGAAAGAACAACATCCCGAGCACGATCGGCACGACGCCGACAAACAGGCCAACCAGTCCATGGAAGACCCAGTTGCCACCGATTTTTTCGGGTGTCGGCACGGCAACATCGATCGTGTACTCGAAGGGTGTCCCGGTTCCGGTCAGCAAAGTGACGTGGTGGGCCTCGCCCTCGATCCAGGGGTAGGGGATCTTGATCCAGGTGGTCGCAAGCCGCCGTAGAGGGCCTGGAGGCGATTGCACAAACCGCCAATACGCGCCGTCGACCTGGACCTGGGCAATGGATACCGCTTCGGCGCCCTCGCTTCTGACCAGAAAACCGAGCCCGGCGTCGTCGACCACGATTCGCTCTATCATCAACGCTTCCGCCGCTGGAACGCTTCCACGAAAATCTGAGAGCGGGTCGACCTTCAGGAAACCAACAGCAACCAGTGCGATCAGCAGGAACGGGCCAATGACGCGAACCAGCCCGCCCATCACGCGCGGACTTCGAATTGGCTCATCCATCCGAGTTCGGCGAATTCGGATTGGTGGGCGTGGAACATGTACATCCCGGGCTCGAAACCGTCGAAAGAGAGCTCGATAATCCCGCGCTGTGCCTGGCACAGCATCACCGTGTCGATAATGCGGGAGGTTGGCTCCAAAGTCGTGCCGTGGTCAAAATAGTTGAAGAAATTGCCATGCACATGAAACGAGTTAATTGGGTCGAACTCAGTGATGTTGATCAGATAGACCCGCACCGGGCGTGTTCGGTCTATTACGATGGGTTTCTTGGCATAGGCATGTGCCACGGTGTTGACCGCGTATACTTCGTTTTCGTCGTCGAAATTGGTGTCGAACCCGTTCATCACCATGACCATTTCCTGCCAAAGGTCATTCTCCGGTGTGCCAAGCAGGCGCGAACGCGCGACGTCCCGCGCGTCCGGATGGCGCTCGGGGTCGGGGTCAACAATGAAACCGCCATAAAGCCCTTTATGGATGTGGCGCTTCAGCGGTACGGAATGGCAATGGTAGAGGTGACAGCCAAACGGCCGAGCCTCGAATTCATAGGTGAACACGCTGCCGGGCTCGACTTCTCCCACGCCGTTGACGCCGTCCATGCTGGCGCCGTGAATGCCGTGAAAATGCATAGTGTGGGGCATAGAACCGTTGTTCTGGAAGGTGATCCGGAGCAGTTCTCCCTCTGTAGCACGCAAGGTCGGGCCGGGAACCCGGCCGTTATAGGTCCAGGCGGGGAAGAAGATACCCGGTGCGATCTCGATCTCCTTGTCCTCGGCCGTAATCTCGAATGCGCGGATGGTCTGCCCGTCGCTGTTGGTGGAGGTGGTGCCGCGTTCCCAATCGGTCAGCATGGCATGAGGGTCGAAGCCGTTGCGGGCGTTATCGACCTCACCCACAGTCATCATCGCGCCCATAGAATGTTTGCCGACGGGCGCAGATTTGCCATGCAAACCATTTTTATCAGTCGCCGCGAGTGCCGGTGACGTCTCCGAG
>JAPKDN010000456.1 GCA_028822575.1 Alphaproteobacteria bacterium
CGGGTGCCGACGTGGCCAAGGCCCTTGCCTTGGGGGCCGACGCGGTATCGATCGGGATGGCTGGCTTGATGGCGCTCAACTGTAACGCGCCGCTTTACTTGGATGATTACGAGGCCCTGGGGACGAAGCCCGGCGCCTGCCATATGTGTCAGACCGGTCGTTGTCCGGTTGGGATCGCCACCCAAGACCCAGAGTTGGAGGCACGGCTCGACCCGGAAGAGGGCTCGCGGCGAGTGCGGAATTACCTGTCGACCTTGACCATGGAATGCCAGACCCTAGCCCGGGCTTGCGGCAAGAGTCATGTGCACAACCTTGAGCCCGAGGACATGGTGGCCCTGACCATGGAGGCCGCCGCGATGGCGCGGGTGCCGTTGGCGGGAACGAATTGGATACCCGGCTGGTCCGGTCCGCTCGGCTGAGCAAGGAAGGAATTCGTCATGGCGAGCAAGTTAGAGGCTTTCGCGAAGAAGAACGGGGTGAAGTATTTCCTGTTCAATTTCACTGATCTGCGGGGCATGCAGCGCTCCAAACTAGTACCGGCGGCGGCGGCTGGTGAGATGGAGACCGGTGGGGCGGGCTTCGCCGGCTTCGCCGCTTATCTCGACATGACCCCGGCCTATCCCGACATGTTCGCGGTACCGGATACTGATTGTATTATCCAGCTCCCCTGGAAGCCGGAAGTCGCCTGGGTCCCCGGTGATCTGGTCATGGAGGGACAGGCGGTCAAGCAGGCGCCGCGCGGGGTGCTGAAGAAGCTTCTTGCGCAGGCGAACGCTCTGGGTTTGCGCATGAAAACTGGCGTTGAGGCCGAGTACCACCTGATTGACCCCGAGGGCACCGATATCTCTGATCCTCGGGACACCGAACTCAAGCCTTGTTATGATCAACAGGCGCTGATGCGGCGCTATGACGTGGTGTCCGAGATCTGCGACGCCATGCTTGATCTCGGCTGGGCGCCCTATCAGAACGATCACGAGGACGCCAACGGCCAGTTCGAGATGAATTGGGAATATGACGACGCTCTGGTCACCGCTGACCGGCACGCCTTCTTTAAGTTCATGGTTAAGTCGATCGCCGAGAAGCATGGGCTGCGAGCGACCTTCATGCCCAAGCCCTTCATGCATCTGACCGGCAATGGCTGCCATGTTCACATCTCCGTCTGGGACAACGCGGGAAAGAAAAATCTGTTCCACGACCCAAAGCGCGAGCTGGGTCTGTCCGAGATGGCGATGCATTTCCTCGGCGGTTGCCTAACCCATGCCGAGGGGTTGTGCGCGATTACCAACCCGATCGTGAATTCCTACAAACGCATCAATGCCCCGGTAACTTCGTCTGGCGCCACCTGGGCGCCGAATACCGTGACTTGGTCGGGCAACAATCGTACCCATATGGTGCGGGTGCCGGATGATGGACGATTCGAATTCCGGCTTGCCGACGGCGCGGTCAATCCGTATCTGCTGCAGGCCGGCTATCTTGCTGCGGGTCTGGCGGGTATCGCCAAGCAGACCGATCCCGGCAAGCGGATCGATCTCGACATGTACGCCGAGGGGCATAAGGTGCGCGGCGCCAAGAAGTTGCCGCTTTATCTCCTCGACGCGATCCGGTTGTTCGACAAGGACAAGCCGTTGAAAGCGGCCCTGGGCAAGTCTTTCTCCAACTCCTTCGTAAAGATCAAGATGGAGGAATGGAACCTCTACTCTCAGCAGCTCAGCGACTGGGAGCGGGGGGCGTCGCTGGACATTTGATGGAGTTGAGCGTGGTGTCCTGAAGATTGATGGTAATGCCATTCCAACTGATCCCATCGAATATGCAATGCCGCCGTCACCGCGCCATTTGCGCTTCCGCGTTTCCCAATCCCGATGATAGAGTTTAGCTCAGAATATCGCGTGCGACGGGCACGCCCACCATGGGGGATTAGCATGACCGACAAATGGAATTTTTCGCATAACAAGGCTGCAGAAGCTGATTGGACTCCAGGCTTGCGCGAGATCTTTGAATATCGTGATCTTGGCTGGAAGGATTCGAGCGACGGGGACTATGTCGCCCATGTGGTCAAGGCCAATGGCAAGGAAATGACGGACGACGTCCAGCATTGGCATGTGCATGACTGTAAATTTCAGTTCGTCTATGTCCTGAACGGCTGGGCCGAGTTCGAGTATGAGGGCGAAGGCGTAAAGCGGATCGAAAAGGGTGACTGCATCAACCAGCGCCCCGGCATAGCGCATCGTGAGGTCGCCTGCTCCACGGACTTCGAGGTGCTCGAGGTTGTCTCTCCGGCTGATTTCGCGACCCGGATTGTCGGCGCCCCGGCATCCGCCGAAGCCGCCGAGTAACAGCTTATGGCTCTTTTAGCGCGGGCCGCTCGGCGACGGGTGGCCCGCGTTTTATTTTCAGTGGTTGATTGACTCCGCTAGAGATCAGCGTCCTGACGCCGAGATGAGCCGAAAGAACCACTCATGCCCGACGTAGAGCTAAACTTTACCCGTGCCGAATCGCCGAACGTCTGGGCAAGGTGGGGGTGTCGATGGAGCATGGGGGCTGGATATGCTGATCCTCTCCAACCTGTCGTACATGGCGTGGCTGAACGGCTATGAAGGGTGGTGCTTCTATGTCCATCAACGCGTGATTGTGCCGCCCGAGGGCGCGCCGATCTGGTATTGCCGAAGCCAGGACGCCAATGGTGCGCTAAGAACCGCCTATGTCGACGCGGGCAATATTATTGGCTATACGGATGTCTATGTGTAGTCGACCAAACGACACCCGATGGACCTTCGATCCACGACCCTGCTCGACAAGGGATGGGGCGCCAGGGCCATTGGTGTCGAGATGAACAATTATTGGTATTCGGCGGTGGCGCATGGGACGCTGTTCGCGGGCATGCCAAACGCGACTTTCAAGAATAGTACTGTGTTGGTGGGCGGGTATCGGGCGATCAAGTCGGACCGGGAGCTGGTCTATACGCGCCGGGCCGCGCGGATTGTCGAGGCGGTGCACCAATGTATCGCCGAGATCTATGACGCTAGCCTGCTTGGCGTGGACGACCATAGTGGCGACTATACCGCGATCATTCCGCTGCTGCTATCCGGGGCCGATGTCTCTGCGCCGCATCTGACCTGGGATGACAAACCGATGAAACGCGGCGAGGCGACCTTCTTTGAGATCGCTAGTGCGCACCGCCACTATCATTGCCCGATGTCGCGCTCGGTCTTTCTCGGCAAACCCACGGATACCACCTGGACATCAGAAAAGCGGTGCTGGAAGGCACGGACGTGGGGCTCGAGGTGGCAAGGCCCGGCAATAGCTGCAGCGATATCGCCGAGGTATTTTTCGGGGTCCTGGCGAAACATGGGATCGAAAAAGCCAACCGTGCGGGATACGCCATTGGATTATCCTATCGCCCGAATTGGGGCGAGTGGACCATGTCACTCCGGCCTGGAGACATGAGCGAGCTGAAGCCCGGCATGACCTTTCATTTCATGACTGGGTTGTGGATGAAGGATTGCGGTTTGGAGATCACCGAGATTTTCGTTTTCACGCCAAGCGGTTATGTATGCCTGGCCAATGTGCCGCGCGGATTATTGGTTGGGTATTGAGGGAGTTTGACGATGACGGCACCTAGTGGGATGGACGCTCTGACGGGTCTGTGGTTGATCGCCGGTGGCGACGTGGAGGCTCTGAAAGACATAACGCTCACCGGCGAGGATCCGGCGCTGCCTTCGATCTTCCGAGTCGGAACAGCGGCTC
>JAPKDN010000457.1 GCA_028822575.1 Alphaproteobacteria bacterium
TAGCTGGAAGGTTTGGATCAAAGTGAAATAGGAGAAAGCAGCCGCTACGATTAATTTGTTAGGCGAGGTTATCGGCTCCGCTGTTCTGGGCAAGGGCGCTCGCCTGATGAAACCCAAGGCGATTGTCCTCAAGGGCGAGACAGCGGAAAACGGCAAATCCCAGGTGCTGGATGTTATGCGTGGCCTGTTGCCGCCAAGCGCCGTGTCAGCCATTCCACTTGGGAAAATGGGTGATGAGAAATTCGTGTGCGGCTTAGCTGGGAAATGGTTGAACGCTTCTGACGAGTTAACAAGCGCCGCCGCAGTTGCTTCCGATACCTTTAAGCAGGTCATCACCGGCGAACCAATCACCGCACGCGACCTCTACCGTTCGGCAACAACGTTTCGGCCCCTGGCTCAACATTTATACGCTACCAACGATCTGCCCAGCTTCAAGGGTGGCATGGACAGGGGCGTGCAGCGGCGCCTGCTAGTGCTAACGTTTAACCGGACAATTCCCGAAGACGAACGCATTGACCATATTGGTGACCGCATCGCGACCGAGGAGGCCGGGCTGCTTTTGGAATGGGCGGTCAACGGCGCTCAACGCCTCTTGAAGCAACGTTTTTTTTACCGAACCTCTAAGCTCGAAGAAAGCCCTTCTCGACTGGCTTTATAGCAGCGACCCGGTGCTTGCTTGGCTCGACCAGGGCGCCCATCTTTCGCCGACCGCCGAAGCCAAATCCAGTCACGCCTACGCCGCCTTCAAAAAGTGGGCTGTAAACGAAGGTTATAACGAGAGAAACCTTCCAGCGATCAACACGTTCTCCACTCGCGTCCAGGCGTCCGACAAAGGCATCGCCTCGAAACGTACCAAGGCGGGGCGCTTCCTCACCGGTCCTGACCGTCCACAGCGAAGATTTGCCACATGACATGACGCAGTCGTGACGCAAAATGACGCAGAAACCACATCTGAACACTATCAATGATTTACGGGTCATTCGTGCGTCATATTGCGTCATTTGTGCGTCATGGCGCTTTCCTGATGAAATTACGTCACATCTATGGAGGACATGCCCATGATACGTGATCTTGCGGCGCTGATGCTTGGTGAACCAGAAGATCGAAACGGCGACGAACCCCGCCCCGTTGCGGTATCGGATCACACTGTCATCGCCTGGGTCAACGCCAACCCGCCAGACCTTCCCATGCACCAAAACCATTGCGCCGCGTGTGGGGAGTATATTCCGGTCTACGACACGGGTTGGGTTTACCTGGGCGACGGCGCGCTCGTTCACCATGGCGGCGAACGGGGCCGTGAGTGTTTTGACCGTTGGCAGGTTTTGCGGCGCGTCGAGGCCCTCAAAGGATTGGGGGAGAGTGAGCGCCGTAGGCCGCATGCAGCTCCGGTGACTGCCACCGCCGATTAACCCAGAAAGATTAACTTAAAGGACGAATAATGACGAAACGTCGCCGCAAAAACCCAACCAAAAATAAATCGGTCACCACGGAATACGAGCCAACGCCGCAAGATCGAGCGGCGGCCAAAGCCTATGCCGAGCGGGAAAATGATTTGCTACCGTTAAGTCCTCTAAAAATTCAGAAGGTCGATGGCGTTACTCACGTGACGACCGATCATCCGGAACAGCCGTACGACAAAATGAAATTGGCAAATGCTCTCGCATCCACAGACGACGCGTTTATCGACGGCATTATTACGCAGCTTGTAAAGGTCCGGTCACAAGACCAGGGCATTGATGAAGGCGGTGTCAATTTCATGGTATCCGTCATCAGGGGCATTGAGCCAAAAGATCAAATGGAGACGATGCTCGCGGCGCAGATGGCCGCCGTCCACAACGCCACAATGACCTTCGCACGCCGTCTTAATCACGTTGATAATATCCAACAGCAGGATAGCGCCGAGCGTGCGTTCAACAGGCTGGGACGAACGTTTACGACGCAGATGGAAGCTTTAAAGCGATACCGGACGAGCGGTCAGCAAAAGATGACAGTAGAGCATGTCCACGTCCACGAAGGCGGTCAGGCGATTGTTGGCAATGTGGGGGGCGGGCTGTCGAAAAAGTCGGGGCCAACCTCATGAAACGGACATATTCCTTCCAGAAAGCGCCACGATGCACCGCAACGTCGAAGCGGACCCACAATCCCTGTCAGGCCCCTGCGGTGCATGGATGGTCTGTATGCCGCTTCCATGGGGCTGGTGGCGGCGCGCCCAAGGGCAAGGCTAATGGCGCTTACAAGCACGGGCAGCATACGGCCGAGGCTGTTGAGAACCGGCGTCAGATCCGCGAGTTGATCCGCTTGGTTAATGAGACGCTCGGAGTCATTTAGCTAATTGCAGTTCTCGTCACATTGTTTACCCATCACAGCCAACCCGCGCTAGTATATCTGAGTAGTCCGTCTGACGGGGATGGGGGGATTAGGTATGAGTATGGACACTGGAGTAACGGCTGCGTTGCTCCTTCCGATAGGGCTTACCATCATCATTATTTGGTTATTGGTGTATATGCGGAAGTTCCAATGGAAAATTCGCCTTTTACGCTATCTCTATCTAAGATTTTCAGACCATAGTTTCACTAAAATTGATGATGAACTAAAATCCACTATAGCTGACATAGAGGAAAAAGAAGGATTTGAGAGCCTAACAAAAGAACTAATTTTTGTCAGAAACGATAGGTTATACCAATAATCAGATCGTGGGATGTATAGCTTTGGGCCTTGATAATCGTGCCGTCACTATGCGGGCCGCTTTCGACCTCGCCCAGATCGATATAGCGATACCGGAATTCAGTGTCCCAGTTCTGGGCAAACGACCAGATCACCCCAAGCGCGGTGTTCCAGGCGAAATTGTTCTTCCGGTCGACCCGCTCGGTCTTGCTGGTCGTACTGAACCTGTCAATCGGCACCCGGGCGACATCGGACACGTTCTGCGCCCAGCCGAGACCGCCGCCGGCAAATACCGCCCAGCGGTCGTTAAGTTGATAGTCGCCATAGGCGTTGACCAGCACAGAATGGGTCGATAGCTGGTTTTCATATCCGAATGGCCCTGATTCTGTCACCCGCTTGTCGAAGTCGAATCGCGCCCGGTAGTGGTATTCGATTTCCGTCCGGATCGGCACGCCCTTCTTCGCCCAGTTATACCCAAGGGCAAACCCGAGGGCGGCAACTTCGTCCGCATCATTCCGCAGTTCCAGCGTGCCGGACGACGTCGTCACATCGTCGACATTGGATGCGCCGCCAATCATCAGAAATGACAGATAGTCCCCCGAATGCGATGAAGATGTCGGCGATGACTGCGCCGAAGCCGTCGACGCCAGTGACAGCACCGACAAAACCGCAACGCCGGATAGGACCGACCCGATATTCATGTTAGATGTTTCCCCATTTGCCATGGGTCTTTTCCTAAGGCAACACGCCCGAGATTGCAACTCAGGCCGATGCGGCGCTCGGTCTCGCCGCACTCTGCGCCGCCGTGCCGGACCATAACCGCAAGCGCGCCGACCGGTAGTTCTGTGGAACACCTTTTCCGTTGTAATACATAAAACCCAGATTGTACTGGGCAGCGGCAAGTCCCTGTTCGGCAGCAAGTCTGTACCACTTCACCGCAGTCTTATAATCTTGTGGAACACCTTGTCCTTTGGCGTACTTCACACCCAGATTGGACTGGGCACCGGCAGACCCCTGTTCGGCAGCAAGTGAGTACCACTTCACCGCAGTCTTATAATCCTGTGGAACACCT
>JAPKDN010000458.1 GCA_028822575.1 Alphaproteobacteria bacterium
GGCCTCGCGAGGATATTCATCCAGCTAAGCGTCTCGATCACCCGTGATTAGATCGTCTACAGAGTGTCGTTTAGCCCGTTGGCTCGGGTCAAGGCAAATAGCATCGCAATTCTGGTTTCTTGCTTCAACGTGACGGGGTGTGCATCCTGCGGATGGTTCCGTTTCGCTGACGCATGGCGTAAACGCCAGATCTTCAATATGCCTGGAGTTTCCGTGACCCTTTCTTCCGACTCGTGCCTGGCCCCAACAGCCGGGGACATTCCCAAACGTTCTGCCGATCAGCTTCACCCTGTCAAACCGAAGGACAGCGCCAGCATGCTGGTTCTGCGCAGGGGGGCTGATGGTCTCGAGGTTTTGATGGGCCGCCGCGGCCGCAAGGCGGTGTTCAGCAACGCCTATGTCTTCGCCGGCGGTAAGGTCGACAAGACCGACATCGCCCCGGTTCCTGCCACCCCGCTTGACCCCGATCTGGAGCGACGAATATCAAGTAGCCCGGCCAAGGCCCGGATCTTCGCCATGGCGGCGGTGCGGGAGACCTTCGAGGAAACCGGCCTGATGCTCTGCGCGCCCGGCGATCTTGGTCGGACCGGAGTCCAAAGTTGGGACGAGATGCGGGCCCTAGGTTTGGCCCCTACATTGGGCAAACTTGGTTATGTCGGCCACGCTATTACCCCAGCTAGCCGCGCGGTGCGCTTCAACGCCCGGTTCTTCTGTGCCTGGGAAGAGGATATGATCGGAACCCTCGGCGGTAGTGGCGAGCTGGCGGACCTTGCGTATCTGCCGATCCAGGACGCATTGAAACTTCAGATGGTCGACGTCACTCAGTTCATGCTGGAAGAGATGCTGCGCCGCGAGGATAACGGTTTCGCCACGCCGACCAGTTATCCGTTCTTCGGCTACCGCAAGGATCGGCGATATCACCGATATAAATAGGGACCTCGGAAGCTGGCCATCCTGGGAGATTCATGCAGCCATTGAATGGCGTTTGATCTGATCATACGAGACGTATGCGCCTTCGGTCGATCCGACGAGGGTCCTCTGGTTGATATCGGGATCTCCAGCGACCGGATCATCGACATCCGACCGGGTCTTGGCCATGCGGACGAGATTATCGAGGTGGGCGGTAGGTTGGTCTCCTCCGGCCTGGTTTAGAGCCACATCCATCTTGACAAATTGTGCATTCTCAACCGTTGCTCCGCCTTGGAGTGCGAGGGACGGGATCATATGGAACGCGTCTCGGCGGTAAAACCAACTTCACCGTCGAGGATGTTTACCGTCGCGCCGAGGAAACCTTGGGGCAATGTCTGGCCCATGGGACCATGCACATGCGCACCCATGTCGAGCTTGACCCGAATGTGGGGGCATGGGTTCGAGGCACTGAAACTATTGGCGGAAGACTATCGCTGGGCCATCGATCTCGAACTCTGCGTCTTTGCGCAGGAGGGGTGGAGCATTGTTCCCGAGGTCGATACGAACATTGTCGCGGCGCTGGAGAATGGCGCCATGGTCATCGGCTGTGCGCCGGGTTACGGTGTCGACAGCGCCCGGCAGATCGACCGGATTTTTGAGTTGGTTCGATAATTCAATGTGAATGTCGACACCCATCTCGACAGCGGCCTAGGCACCGACGCGATGGAAATTCATCAGGTCTGCCCGCTTACCGAGACATTCGACCGGGGAGGGCTGGTCGCGGTTGGTCATGGCACCAATTATTCCTGCCTGCGACCTGCCGACCTCGCGGCACTCGCTTGGGCGACGTCGCCCTGACGGTCCTTCCGGCGACCGTTCTTTTTCTTATGGGGCGCAAGTTTTATCACGCGCTCCTGCAGGGTGCCACCGATGCCTGCACCATGATCGGGTATGGTGCCAATTGTTGTCTGTGCAGCAACAACATCCTGACCCCGTTCACGCCTATAGGTATTGCTCTTTGATGCGGATGGCGAACCTGCAGGCCAATGTTGCCCAGCGTGGCACCGACGCGGACCTGACCCAGTGTTTCAAGATGCTGTCCTCGCACCCGGCGGCGCTTCTGGTCCGCGAAGGTTACTTGCTCGCGGCCGCCGCCGACCTCGTCGTCTGGGACGCCAAGAGCCCGTCTGAGGCCGTCGCTGCCTTCACCCTGGCGCTGTTCGGCGTTAAACGCTGCTGGCGCACCTTCACCCGAGAGATGCCGGTGCTGGGTCGACCTTGAGGTGCGGGGTGAGGGTGTGTGGCATCTGAGCGCCCAAAAACCGGCAGAAGCCCACGTTCTGCCTCGGCATGGAAGCCTATCGGCGTGCAATCAACCGGAATGACCTTTCGATAGGTGTTTGAAGAAAGTAGTTTGCAAGTTGTTTCGGGCGAGGTTGGCTTGGTCGATCAGGTGGGGTTAGCTGGAAAGACATCGAAGGCGCTGGCGGGTGCGCACGGCGAGCGTGTTGCCGGCCCCGAAGGCGGCGCGAGGCCGGAAGGGCTGGACATGACGGCCTTTTGGGCCAGGAGAGGCGCGGTGGCGCCATGCGGTATCGAGACAGTTAAACATTCCTGGTCACCGCGCAACGGGCGTCGGCGCAAGGCGGCCAGGATTCTCTGGGCTTGGGCTGGAGGCGCGATGCTGTCGAGCCAGTTGCCATGGGCGATCCATCTGGAATTCGCGAAAGCGAGATTTTCAATCAAGCAACCCTGACCGTCGATGACATGGCCATCGGGACGCAGGGCCAAGCCTGTATAACGATGTATCTTCCGCGCCAGGGCCCGGTAAACTGGGCGCCAAAAATTTCATCGTATCTGCTATGCCACCAACGTCGGAAACCTTCCGTTGATTCGCCGCGTGGTGTGAAATCACGAAACTTACCCGGCCCGGTAACGCCCCTTGACCGTGACATCTTCCAACGCTTCCGCGCGGCCTTCCTCCACCAGATAAATCATGGTGGCGAAGAGCGACCGGGCGGCCGGGCCGAAAAGCGACGTGGAGACGTCAGCATAGACCTGGGGGACCAGGTCGTCGATGGTTTCGATCCCGGATTCCAGGCAGGCGAGTATCTTGTTCTCGCGCTCTTGGCGATGAGCGATGAAGGATCGGATATAGGGATGCGGGTCGGTGATCGCCGGGCCGTGGGTCGGATAGTAGATATCGTCGTCCCGCGCCAGCAACTTGTCTAGGCTGCGCATATAGTCGCCCATGTCGCCATCCGGCGGTGAGACGATGCTGGTCGACCAGCCCATGACCTGATCACCGGGGAACAGGATCTTGTGGGTTTCCCAGGCAAAGCAGATATGGTTCGAGGTATGACCGGGCGTGTGGACACAGGAAACCGACCAGTCCTTGCCGTCGATCACTGTGCCGTCGCCGATTACCTCGTCGGGGACGAAATCCATGTCGCCGCCCTGGATCGGCTCTCCGGATTTGACCTTGCCACTGCCGTGCGGGCCAAAGCCATAGGTTGGAGCCCCGGTCGCGGCCTTCAGCGGCTTGGCGGCGGGGGAATGGTCGTTATGGGTATGGGTGATCAGGATATGGCTGACCGTCTCGCCCTTCAGGGCTTCTAATAGCGCGTCCACATGCTCCGGCAGGTTCGGGCCGGGGTCGATCACCGCGACCTTGCCCTCTCCGATCACATAGGTCCCGGTGCCTCGAAAGGTGAAAGCGCCGGGGTTGTTGGCGGTCATCCGACGAATGCCGGGTGCGACGTCTTCCAGCACCCCATGAGGAACATCGAAGTCACGGTTATAGGGAACCACGACAGACATCAGGTT
>JAPKDN010000459.1 GCA_028822575.1 Alphaproteobacteria bacterium
CCTGGATCTTGGCACCGGGACGGGTTGTCTTTTGCTGTCCGTTCTCGCGGAATTTCCACTTTCGACCGGCGTGGGGATCGATATCTCGTCGGATTGCGTCGCTCTCGCGACGCGCAACGCGTCGGCCAACGGCATTGTAGGCCGGGCGCGCTTCCAATGCGGTGACTGGAGCGACGGAATTAACGACATCTTCGATGTGATTATGTGCAACCCCCCTTATATTCCAACCGTCGAGATCCCAACACTCGCCCCCGAAGTCGCCGTTTATGAACCCGTTAAAGCCCTCGACGGTGGCGCCGACGGCTTGGATTGTTATCGGCGCCTATCTTTTCAATTTCCTAAAATTATGGCGAAAAACAGCCATATATTTCTTGAAATTGGACGCGGTCAAAGGGCCGCTGTAACCGCGATCATGGGCGCCGCCGGCCTACAGACCGTAGGAGTCAAACCAGACCTTGCCGGGCACGACCGATGCCTGATCATTAAACGTCGCCCTTCACGGTGTTAATGCTACTTTGAGCTTGGATTGGGCGAAGAACCGGATTATTCTAGGCCTTGCTGGCGGTTGGGATAACTCCTGAACATGATCGTCCAGATTTCCGCACGGATGTTAAGAGATGGTACCAATAAGCGGCACCATGGATGCGGGTTTAAGCCAAGCAAAGTAAAATTTTTGCTTGGGTAACGTAACAGCGCGAACGGTCAAAAATGAGACAAGGTCCACACAACAAACGTGGGCGGGGACGTGGCGGTAATAACAACCGGCGCTCTGGAACCCCGAACCGCAATCAGACTTTCGACAGCAACGGTCCCGAAGTTCGGATCCGAGGCAATGCAAATCAGGTCCATGAAAAATATCAAAACCTGGCGCGCGACGCGGCACAAAATGGCGATCGTGTTCTCGCGGAAAGTTACTTCCAGCATGCCGAACACTATTACCGTATCATCAGTGCGTTCACCGATGATGTTGTGGGCGACCCCAACCGCAATCGCGGCAACGGTAATTCATCTGGCTACAACAACGAGGGGGCAAACGGACAATTCCAAGAGGAAGAACCGCAACCGGAGTTGGAACAATCGAGCGCCAATATAGGAAGTGACCACCGGCCCGTGCAAGCCGACGAAGCACCTGTACAGGCCGAAACTGTGGTTGGGATCCAACCACATTCTCCGGCTCAAGCACCGGAAGCAGAGTTGGCCGAGGCACAACCGGTCGAGAAACCCATTGCAAAACCGCGAGGGAGAGCCCCAGCGCGGCGCCCACTTTCACTTCGCCGGCGGCGTGATGAAGGTGATGGAGGTGATGAAGCAACCGTGGATTCACAGAATAACGATAGCGCGGACGGAGCGCCGACACCCAGCGCGGAACCGGTGAAATCCGGCGTTACCGTCACAGTTGTCGGGGCCCCAGCCGAAGAGGTGTCCGAACCGGCACCAGCGGCACCGCCACGGCGCCGACGCCCAAAGGCCGTTCAATCTGAGGAGACACCACAAGACGACTAAAAATACAAGCCGCAGATTGGAAGACCGCGGCCGGCCGCGGTGACTGGATAACCTGCTAGGAGATGATGACTTCGTCGCCTGTCGTGATGCAGCCTCCTTTAATTACGCTGGCGTAAACACCGCAATCTTCGTGTCCGAAGGCGTTCCGCATGCCAAGAGGTAATGCCAGGTCGCGCACGCCGGTGCTCGGATTCACATTTGTCGCGGCGCAGCGACCTGTTCTTTCTTCAACCCTGAGTTGGCAATCGCCAATACGCAAAATTTTACCGACCCAACTCAGCTCACTCCACGCCGCGCCACCCTCTACCAAGAGATTGCCGCGAAACCGCAGTGGGTCGACGGGCTTGCCAACCACGCGGGCCAGATCTTTTGCCGATGCGATGTTGATAATGGAGATAAATGGCTCGCGGGTATCAGAGAACGGTTGCCCCCGACATTCGACTATTTTTGGCCGTCCTCGCACCTGTGAGCCCATATAGGCCGTTAGGAATTCTTCGATCAACGCACGCCCGGTGGTTTCCGTGATTTTCCCGCGGCTCACCTGCCTGCCATTGCGCGATATGCTTAGAATACAGTTTTCCGGCTCGAACCGCGTTTGCAGCGTCGCCAGTTTTTCATTCGCCATCAATTGGAGAAATACGCCTTTTGGCATCCATTCGGGGTTCAGCGGATCAAGACGCTGCGCAGCGCCATGGGCGATCGCGAACCTGCGGTCATTTGGCATCGCCTGCCCCGCGCGCAATTCAATACGATCCAGTAGCTCCGCCGATAAACCTTTGACTGGATAGCGATACAGAGCTTGAGTTTTTATTGCCATGATACTTTAACCTGAATAGTCGCGGGGAGGCTGTCAATATGGCCAGATGCGCCACGGTGACACGGTGACGCGGAAAGATTCGGAATTAATTCAATTTTCAATCCTTTCTTTTATGTTGCTATTTTGCCCTACTATATCTTGATCACGCCGTGCCGGATGCCATTGTATGGGTTCGCTACGGGGCTTCGAGTACTTTGTCGTCGGCCCGCGTTACTATGGTTCGGCGCGAATCAATCCTGACGCCGCCGAGTTCCGGCGCGTTGCTAATCCCACCGCCAGTTTCGGCGTGGGTACAGGAGCCTGGAACGTGGAATTTGAGAAATTTTCAGAACGGTCCCGCGGGTTTCTTCAAGGCGCTCACGCGCTTGCGACCGGCGCCGGGCACCAACGCCTGACCCCGGAACATCTGCTCAAGGTCCTGCTTGATGACAAAGAGGGCATGTGCACGAAACTGATCGTCAAAGCGGACGCAGACCCGACGAACGCGCTTATCGCTGTCGAGGCGGAACTCGCGAAAATTCCCAAGGTCGAGGGCTCCGGCGCCGGACAGGTCTTCGCCTCTGGCGAGTTCACCCGTGCACTACAGCAAGCCCAGACCATCTCGGAGAAGGCGAAGGACTCCTTCGTCACCGTAGAGCGGTTGCTGTTGGCACTGGCGATGATGCCAGACACGTCATCGGGGCGAATACTGAAGGATAATGGCCTTTCCCCGCGGGCCCTTAACGCCGCGATCAATGACCTGCGCAAAGGCCGCAACGCCGACAGTGCCACCGCCGAGTCCGGGTATGACGCGTTGTACAAATACACCCGCGACCTGACTAAAATGGCGCGGGAGGGCAAGCTCGATCCGGTGATCGGCCGCGACGAGGAAATACGCCGAACCATTCAAGTGCTCTCGCGCCGGACCAAGAACAACCCGGTGCTGATTGGTGAACCCGGCGTCGGCAAAACCGCGATCGCCGAGGGCATGGCGCTGCGCATCGTCAATGGTGATGTGCCGGAAAGCCTGAAGGACAAGCGTCTGCTCAGCCTTGATCTCGGCTCGCTCATCGCCGGGGCGAAATTCCGGGGCGAATTTGAGGAGCGCCTGAAAGCTCTCTTGCAGGAGATTACCCACGCCGAGGGCGACGTAGTGTTGCTCATCGATGAGTTGCACACGCTAGTCGGCGCCGGCGCAGCGGAAGGCGCCATGGACGCCTCCAACATGCTGAAACCGGCTTTGGCGCGGGGCATGCTGCATTGCATCGGCGCCACGACCCTGGACGAATACCGCAAGCACATCGAGAAGGACGCGGCATTGGCTCGGCGCTTCCAACCGGTGCTGGTAAGCGAGCCGGGCGTGGTCGAATCAATTTCGATACTGCGCGGCTTGAAGGAGAAATACGAACTACATCAC
>JAPKDN010000460.1 GCA_028822575.1 Alphaproteobacteria bacterium
CCATAACGTTCTTTCCGTCCGGCGTTTAGCCGCTGACTACCAGTTGGTTGCAGTTACGTTTGTATTCGACGATGCGCTCGACCACCGTGTCGACCGGCTCAAATACCATAATTTTTTTGCCCGATGTCAGGGTGAGGATCGTGTCGGGAATGGCCTCGACAAATTCGATCATCTCTGCGTTGATCACCAGTTCGTTCTTGTTAAGGCGGGTCAACCTGATCATAATTTTCCTTAGGTCTTGAACGATGAGTCCATCAGCGAACCGCGCGGTCTTAGTTCGCTAGGCTACTAATATAAGGCTTTACCTCTTCAAATTCACTACTTCGGTGAGCAACTCGTCCGAGGTTGTGATACTACGTGCGTTGGCCTGGAAGCCTCGTTGGGTGACGATCATGTTGGTAAATTCCTGAGCCAAATCGACATTCGACATCTCAATCGCCCCCGATCGAATACTGCCCTGCACCGTGGTCTCGGCCGTGCCGATTACGGCTTGGCCCGATGATTCGGTCTCGATGAACATATTGTCCCCCTGGCGCTTCAATCCGTTGACATTGCCAAAGGAAGCCAATCCCACCCGCCCCAAGTTCTCCGAAGTACCATTCGAAAACAGCCCGGTGATATTGCCATTCGGCTCGAAGCTTACGGACATCAACGATCCGGCGGAACGGCCGTCCTGTTCGCGCACCGACACCGAAGAAGGCGCCACGAACTGAGTCAAACCACCGAGGCGCTCAGTGCTGTCCGCGCCGATATCGATGGTCAACTGCGGCGTCCCCTCGCCCGGGGTAAAAGTGATCGGCGCCTTGTCTGAAGACTCGAAGGTGCGCAAGGTTCCGTCCTCGTTGAAGATTATATTGCCGTTGTTGCCCGAATCAGGCGTCAAACCGTCGATGGTCGCGACCCAAGTCCATTCGTTGTCGACCACGCTCTTGCTGAAGTTCATAGTCAGCGAGTGCGCGTTCCCCTTTTCATCAAAAACCTGGGTATTGGTGCTGAATTCAAAAGGCGGGTCGTTGCCGAAGATGCCCGAACCGACTCCCGAATCGAGTAGCGATAAATTGATGTCGAAACCCACCACTCGATCACCGGATACCCCGTCGGTGAGGATCATCTGCCCAGTGTCAGGATCCAAACCGGCCTGGACGCCGCCATAGATATTTTCGACCGCCGTGAAAAGATCCTGCACAGTATCGGTCGTATCGGTCTGAAAGGTAAAACGACCGTCGAAACTCTCGCCATTAGGTTTGACCCCAGTAAACCGGATGATGTCGCCGTCCGTCAAGTCATTACCGACATTGGCCAGATCGTTCAAGAGATCTGTATTCGCCGCTCGCGTGCCCGTTTGCTGCGCATCGGCGGCAAAACCGAGTTGTGTCGCGATATTGACTGCAGGATCGGCATTATCCACTTTGAGCGATATCTGCTCGCCTCCTTCGACCGTGCGCAGCACCAGTTCACCCAACGCGTTGGTCTTGAACAGAACATTGTTCTTGAGCGTGCCATTGACGCTGATCTGCGAGTTGAGTTCGGAGATCAGTTCCACGCGGTCGGCGTAGATCTTCGTGGGAATATTAAGTGTGCTCTCGGTAAGCGTACCACCCTGTTCGATTGAAATTTTGAGCCCGGCGCTGTTAAATGCGGTCATATCGAGCGGAAAGCCCGGGTTCGGATTACTGATTATGCGCGCCGGTTGGCCGAAGAGCGTGCTACCGGTCCACACCGGGGCTCCCACACCACTGCCACTGGCGTCCAGGTTCCCACCACTGCCACTGGCGTCGAGGTTCCCCGAAATGCGGATCATCGTCGAAGCTTCAGCCTTCGACTCTCGGTCGACTGGAATGGTCAAATCCCCCAACTCCGAGCGAAAAGTCCCGTCGGCATTGGCTAAATTACCCTGCACTGCAAAACCGGTGCCGGGATCGTAGAGCTTGCCATTCGTATCAAAGGCAAACGTCCCGTCGCGACTGAAAAATTGCTGGTTGCCGTCGTTGACGATAAAATAGCCGTCTCCGTCGATCGCCAGATCGGTCTCGATCCCCGTGGTCTGGATCGACCCCTGCGCCTGGATTGTGTCAATGCTCGCAACGCCGACTCCACGACCGGATTGCTGCGGATTAGTCGCCGAGATCTGAGCGCGCGCGGGCCCGCCCTCGCTCAGCGTCTGGCTCAACACGTCAGAGAAATTCGCCCGCCCCCCCTTGAAGGCCGTAGTATTGACATTGGCTACGTTGTTACTGATCACATTCATCCGCGTCTGGTGGCTAGTGACGCCCGTGATCCCTATATATATCGAATCCAACATTACCTTAACTCCTCGCCCCATCCTGCGATGGGTGTGGTAGGGGGCCACTTTCTCCCTTCCTGGGAGGTGAACCCAATCCACTCGCGTCCATCCTTGACCGCAATTTCATGGTTGATTCTGTCGTGCTTAATTACCTACTTCTACCACCCCGCGTATATCCGAGAGTGCTAGCTCGCGACCATCGGCCCAAATTCGAGCCTCGCTGCCCGCATAACGGACGGCATCGACTCTGACCCGCTTGAGCATATCCGCCTCGACCGGCACGCCGCCGGGCCCTGCGGCGGTGACCACGGCCAGATAAGCGCCCCTTGGCACCTTGTCGCCGGATGCGCTTTTCCCGTCCCACTCAACCTTGTTATAGGCCTGAGAAGTATCCAATTCCAACTCGCGCACCACCTGGCCTCTGGCGTCGAGAATCTGTAGTAACGCACTGCGCGCCTGGGCGCCAAGGCGATAAGCGACTTCGGTGGTTTCGCCATCATAGGCGACCTCCTGAGTCGGCACCTCCACCGCTTTGCCCACCAACGAGGTAACCAGGTTGTTCTTGAAAGCGGCCTGCAACTCCGCCTCCGCCCCCTGGCTCCTCTCCATAGTCTGGTTCATGTTCTGCAGCTGTTCCAGCGAACTGAACTGCGCCATCTGCGCGACAAACTCCGTATTCTCCATCGGATTCAACGGGTCCTGGTAGCGCAGTTGCACGGTCAGTAGCTGTAAGAAATCCTCCTTGCCCAACTGACCCCGCGAATTTCCCGCCTGGGCCTGGGCCTGGTCGCTGTTCTGGTTGACAATATTGCTGATGTTCATAATCGCCTCATCTCGTGGCTTATCAGGTCGTAAAATCCACTTCGTGGTTGTCAATACTCACCGCGACAGGAGCTTCCTGTCCGGCATTGGTATCACCGGTGCTACCGACGCCACCGGCCAGCCCGGTATCGCGACGATTCTCGCCTTGCCCCGCTTGATCAGATCCTTGTCCGAAACGAGGGTCGCGGTTGACATTGACATCAAATCCTTCCAAAACCAAGCCTTGGGCGGCGAGCTCACTTTTCAGACGGCCCACCTGGTCTTCGAGCAATTGTTTGATTTCGGGGTGCTGAACCATCATTTCGCCGCGTACAACCCCCTCGGCAGTACGCACCCTCAACTCGATCTCGCCAAGGTCGGCGGGTTTGAGCTGCAACCTCATCTCGGCACCGCCTTCGCGCACCAGCGTCGCCAAGTTGCGGATCACTTGCGGCATCACCGTCTCGGCCAACTCCTCCTGCAGCGGCGAAGCGGCGCTATTCGCCGCCTGGGTAATCCGTGCGATCAACTGGTCCGGCGCTTTCTCCACCATTAAGTCCGGGTCCATCAATTCGCTGAAGTTCAGCAATTCTAACGGGCTACCAGCATCAGCTTCGGCAACGGG
>JAPKDN010000461.1 GCA_028822575.1 Alphaproteobacteria bacterium
CGCTATTGGGTCGCGGGCAGCCGCTCTACCTTCTCCTGTATGCATCCGGCATCGCTTTTTTCGCCTTTTTCTATACGGCGATCGTGTTCAATCCTTCGGACACTGCCGATAACCTGAAAAAATACGGCGGATTTGTACCTGGTATCCGACCAGGAAAAAACACAGCTGACTATTTGGATTATGTCCTAACGCGACTAACGGTGGTGGGCGCCTCATACCTCGTGGCCGTCGCGATCCTGCCGGAGATCCTGATTTCTCGTTTCTCGGTGCCGTTCTTTTTCGGCGGGACATCGCTTCTCATCGTAGTCACGGTTTCGATGGATACGGTGGCGCAGATACAGTCCCACCTGCTTGCGCACCAGTATGAAGGGTTGATCAAGAAATCGAAGCTCCGAGGCCGGAAGCGATGAACCTCATCATCCTCGGTCCGCCGGGCGCAGGTAAGGGCACTCAGGCGCAGTTGCTCGAACGCGACCGAGGTTTCATCCAGCTTTCTACGGGTGACATGCTGCGGGCTACAGTGGCCGAGGGCACGGAAATCGGACAGAAGGCAAAGGCAATCATGGACCGCGGCGAATTGGTGCCCGATCCCGTGATGGTGCAGATCATTGCCGACAAACTCGATGAGCTCGCCGAGCAACCGTTCATTCTGGATGGATTTCCGCGGACGCAGGGCCAGGCGGAATCGCTGGACACCCTGTTAACCGAAAAGAAAAAAGCGCTCAGTTTTGTTCTTCAATTGAAGATCGACGACAAAATCCTCGTAGAACGGGTAGTTGGCCGCTTCACATGTGGCACTTGTGGGGAGGGTTACCACGACGCCTTCAAGGTGCCAGCCAAAAACGGAACCTGCGACCGCTGCGGCGGAACCGAGTTCAAGCGTCGCTCAGATGACAATGAGGAGGCTATGCAGGCCCGCTTGGTGGCCTATCACGCCCAGACGGCGCCACTGATAGATTACTACGATGGCAAGGGGATTCTTATGAGTATTGATGGTGCAGCAGCCTTTGATGCCGTAACAGCCGAAATTGCAGCAATTCTGAACGAAAACTAGGGGTGGATTGTTGACTTTGATGCGCTCTGAAACAATAATCCGCCCGCCTTTTGGGCAGGACACAAATAACATTCAGACACAACGCGCCGGACCCCCAGAATGGGTCGAGTTGGCGTTTTTCTGTTCAGGAGATCAACCGTGGCGCGTATAGCCGGCGTTAACATTCCAAGCAACAAGCGGGTCGAGATTGCCTTGACGTATATCTTCGGCATCGGACGCACCAAAGCGCGCCAAATTCGCGAGAGTGCCGGTTTGGCGGCGGAGCGCCGGGTCAACGAATTGACCGATGCGGAGGTGAGCCAGATCCGTGACATCATCGATGGCGACTTTGTCGTCGAAGGCGATCTGCGTCGTGAAGTGTCAATGAACATCAAGCGCTTGATGGACCTCGGTTGTTACCGTGGGTTGCGTCACCGCAGGCGTCTTCCTGTCCGCGGTCAGCGGACCCATACAAATGCGCGGACTCGTAAGGGCCCCGCGCGGCCGATCGCCGGCAAGAAGAAAGCATAGGAACCAAACATGGCTAAGGATGTCGCTCGCGTACGGCGCCGCGAGAGGAAAAATATCACCTCTGGCGTTGCGCACGTTAACGCGTCTTTCAACAATACCATGATCACGATCACTGATGCCCAGGGCAATGCAATTGCTTGGTCATCGGCTGGTGCTAATGGCTTTAAGGGGTCGCGCAAATCGACACCCTATGCGGCACAGATTGCTGGAACCGAAGCCGGTAAGAAAGCGCAGGATCACGGTATGAAGACACTTGAAGTACAGGTTCGCGGTCCGGGCTCGGGTCGTGAATCGGCACTACGCGCGCTTCAAGCAGTGGGTTTCATAATTACGTCTATTCGCGACGTTACGCCGATCCCGCATAACGGCTGCCGACCGCCGAAACGCCGGCGCGTTTAGCCGTCGAGGCCCAACGACCTCAATCGTAAACGGAATGGTCGGCTTTATGCCGACGAGCAATACGAGGATGTGGACGTGATTCAGAAGAATTGGACTGAGCTGATCAAGCCGAACAAGCTCGCCGTCGAAGCAGGGAAAGACGCGAGCCGCATAGCCACGCTGACGGCCGAACCGCTGGAACGCGGATTTGGTCTGACGTTGGGTAACGCGCTGCGTCGTGTATTGCTGTCGTCGCTGCAAGGCGCTGCGGTGACCGCGGTGCAGATCGAAGGGGTGCTACACGAGTTTTCGTCGATCCCGGGCGTACGCGAAGACGTCACGGATATCGTCTTGAATATCAAGACGTTGGCGTTACGGATGAATGGCGACGGCCCGCGGCGCGTGGCGCTGCGCAAGACCGGCCCAGGTGAGGTAACCGGGGCAGATATCCAGCTCGGGCACGACCTCGAGGTGATGAACCCCGATCTTGTCATCTGTACGCTTGATGAAGGTGCTCAGATCTCGATGGAACTGACGATCGAGAATGGCAAGGGCTACGTTGCGGCGGTGGTCTCAAAGGACGAAGACCAACCAATAGGCCTAATTCCTGTCGATGCCGGGTACAGTCCAATTCGGCGGGTGTCCTACAAAGTGGACAACACTCGCGAAGGCCAAAAGCTCGACTATGACAAATTGACGATGCGCATCGAAACCAACGGCGCGGTAACACCGGAGGACGCCGTGGCTTATGCCGCGCGTATTCTTCAAAACCAGTTTCAGCTCTTCATCAATTTCGAGGAACCGCGGCCCGAAGCGAAGGTCGAAGCGCATAACGAGCCAGAGTTCAACCCCAACCTTGTGCGGAAAGTTGACGAGCTGGAGCTATCGGTCCGCTCGGCAAACTGCCTGAAGAACGACAACGTCGTGTACATCGGCGACCTCATCCAAAAGACCGAGGCCGAGATGTTGCGGACGCCGAATTTCGGCCGTAAATCACTCAACGAAATCAAAGAAGTTCTGGCGCAAATGGGTCTTCATCTTGGTATGGAGGTGCCCAACTGGCCGCCTGATAATATCGAAGAGCTCGCGAAGCGGCTCAACGAGAACTTCTGATCCAGGAGAAGTCAAATGCGTCACCGTAGACGGGTTCGTCGTTTCAAGCGCTCAAGCGCCCATCGCCAGGCAATGTTTGCCAACATGGCGTCGGCTCTGATTAAGCACGAGCAGATTCGAACAACTTTGCCCAAAGCGAAGGAACTGCGTCCAATTGTTGAGCGGCTGATTTCGCTTGGCAAGCGTGGCGATTTGCACGCTCGCCGCCAGGCGTTGTCCCATATCGGTGACAAGGCTCAGGTGATTAAGCTTTTTGACGTACTGGCGTCGCGCTACACCGATCGCAGTGGGGGCTATACCCGCGTATTGAAAGCCGGCTTCCGGTACGGCGATTCGGCACCGATGGGTGTTATCGAGCTGGTCGACCGCGATACCGATGCTAAGGGCCTGGATTCGGGCCCAATTGATATCGGCGACGATGGCGACGAGGCCGTCGCCGCATAGGGGATGGCATATCTGATCAAAAGGGGCGGCCTTGTCGGGCTGCCCCTTTTTTGTAGGGGCGCTAAACTCACCGTTATGAGGCGCTGCTCCCCCACTCGGGCCCTACCGGTCTGGCTTGTCTTTCTGGTCGCCGCTCTCGCCACACTTCCAGGTCCTGTGCAGGCCCAAACTCACGACATTCCGGGGTCGCGCGAACAAGTCCAGCTCTC